>NZ_BAAILN010000151.1:36595-53855 GCF_054589155.1 Burkholderia sp. 3C | reverse complement strand
GCCAGCAAGGCGAGGCCGGCCGCGGCCGCGCGCGCCTGGCGCGCCAGGCGGCCGAGGCGCTGGCGGGCGCGAACAGGAAACGGTGAAGCGGAGCGCATGACAATCCTTTCAGGAAGAGGGCGCGGCGGCGGATCGCGCGTCGGGCCGGAGCAACAGGACGAGGAGATAGAAGCCGCCGAGCGCGCCCGTCACGATGCCGACAGGCGGATGGACCGGCAGCGCGTTCGCGGCGATCGCGTCGCAGCCGGTGACCAGCACCGCGCCGACCAGCGCCGGCGGCAGCACGTTCGGCAAACGTCCGCGCCCCATGCGGCGCGCGATATGCGGCGCCGCCAGCGCGACGAACGCGATCGGCCCCGTGATCGCCGTGGCGATCGCCACCAGCAGCACGCCGAGCACGATCCACGACGCGCGTTGCAGGCCCGGGCGCGCGCCGAGCGTCGTGACCACAGCGTCGTCGAATTCGATCAGGCCGAAGCTGCGCTGCCGCAGCAGGCAGATCGCAAGCAGTGTGACCAGCGCCGCCGCGAGGCCCGGCACGTCCTGCCAGGACGCCGTGTTGAGGCTGCCCGACAGCCAGGTCAGCACGACCTGCGTATCCTGCACGTCGGTATTGATCAGCAGATAGCCGTTCACCGCCGACAGCAGCGCCGAAATCATGATGCCGGACAGCACCAGTTGACGCGGCGAGCCTTGCAGGCCGCCCGACAGGCCGTAGACCACCACCCCGGTCGCCAGCCCTCCCGTGACCGCCAGCAGCGCGGCCGAGGCCGGCGAACCGCCGTCGATCAGGAGCGCGACGATCGCGCCGGTGGCCGAGCCCGCACCGAAGCCCAGCATGTCGGGGCTGGCGATCGGGTTGCGCGTGACCGTCTGGAAGATCGCGCCCGACGCGCCGAGCGCCGTGCCCACCAGCGCGCCCACCACGTAGCGCGGCAGGCCGAGCGTGAGCACCGCGAAGCGATCCGGCGAGGCCGGGTTGGTCAGCGCGTCGAACACCGCGTGCGGCGCGAGGCCGAACGGGCCGAGGCAGAGCTGGGCCAGCAGCGTCGCGAGCAGGGCGGCCACGGCGGCGGCCAGCGCCATCGTCATGCGCGTCATGGCTGGAATCCTCGCCGCCGCACCATCGCGAAGAACAACGGCGCGCCGATCACCGCCGACATCGCGCCGGCCGGGATCTCGCTGCCGGGAATCAGCACGCGGCCGAGGATGTCGGCCGACAACAGCAACAGCGCGCCGACCAGGGCGCACATCGGCAAGACCCAGCGCATGCCCACGCCGATCGTGACGCGCGCCAGATGCGGCGCCAGCAGGCCGACGAACACGATCGGGCCGGCCGCCGCCGTGGCCGCGCCGCACAGCATCGAGATCGTCGCGCCGCACGCGAGCAGCAGCCGGCCGCGATGAATGCCGAGCGCGCCGGCATGCTCGTCGCCCATCGCCACCACGTCGAGCGCGCGCGCCATCGCCAGGCTGACCAGCAGGCCCACAGCCACGCACGCGGCCAGCACCGGCAGCATGGCCGCGTCGCGATCGGCCACCGAGCCGACCGCCCACTGGCGAAACTGTTCGAGGCTGTTCGGCTGGAGCAGCGTGACGCCCGCCGTGATCGATTCGAGGCTCGCGCCGATCGCCGCGCCGATCAGCAACAGCCGCACCGGGTCCGACGAGCGCGACAGGAAGCGGCCCGCGAACACCAGCGTCGCCACCACGCCCGCACCGGCGAACGCCAGGCCGAACTGTTCGAGCGGCGCGATCGCCCCCGCGCCGATGCCGAGCACCACGAACAATCCCGCCCCTGAATTGACGCCGAGGATGCCGGGGCCGGCCAGCGGATTGCGCGTGACCGTCTGCACGAGACAGCCCGACAGCCCGAGCGCCGCGCCGACGAGGATCGCGAGCGCGGTGCGGGGCAGGCGGTAATGGCGCAGGTAAAGGGCGGTATCGGCGCCCGGGCCGAGTGCGTGCGAGCCGACGGCGAGGCTGACAAGGGCGAGCAGGGCAAGGACGCCGAGCGACACGCCGAGCACGGCGAAGCGCCGCCCGGATGCGGGTTGACGCTGGCGGCCCGCGTTGCCTTGGCTGCCGCTGCCGGCGGCCAGGGTCCATCTTGGGGATTTCAATTGACTGCCGTTGCACGAGACGGCGCGGCGGGACGGCGACGTCGATGAGTGGGAATGATTGCTGTTACGGCAGGTATGGTAGGCGGGGAGATGTTAACGAAACGTCAAGATGAGGCGCGGCGATCGATTCGTTGTCCGGCGAGGTTGGCCACGCTCATGACTTGGCGTTGCCCTCGCGAGTCCGGACACGGCATACCCTCGGGCAGCCGAAACTCGCGAGGCAAGCGGGACTCACGCGTCCGGTTTCACCGCGATGACATCGATTTCGACGAGCCATTCGGGACGCGCGAGCGCCTGCACGACAATGCCGGTCGACACCGGAAACACGCCTTTCAGCCAGCGGCCCATCACGTTGTAGACGGCTTCGCGATAACGCGGATCGATCAGGTAGACCGTGACCTTGCAGATGTCCTCGAGCTTGCTGCCGCATTCGTCCAGCAGCAACTTGACGTTCGACATCGCCTTCTCGGTTTGCGCGGCCACGTCGCCGATGCCGACCGATTCGCGGGTGTCGAGATCCTGGCCGATCTGGCCGCGCAGATACACCGTGTTGCCGGCAACGACCGCCTGGCACAGGTCGTTGTCCAGCTTCTGTTCGGGATAGGTTTCCCGAGTGTTGAATTGGCGGATGCGGGTATGCGTCGTCATGTTCAGTGATGAAGAATCTTGGAAAGAAAGCGTTGCGCGGCGGCGCTGGCGGCGCCCTGGAAGAACGCGTCGGTCGGGCTGTCTTCGATGATCGCGCCGTCTTCCATGAACACCACGCGATGCGCGACCCGTTTCGCGAAGCCCATTTCGTGCGTGACGACCATCATCGTCATCCCTTCGCGTGCGAGTTCGACCATCACGTCCAGCACCTCGTTGACCATCTCCGGGTCGAGCGCCGAAGTGGGTTCGTCGAACAGCATCGCCATCGGGTCCATCGACAACGCGCGCGCAATGGCCACGCGCTGCTGCTGTCCGCCCGACAACTGGCCCGGGTACTTGTGCGCATGCGCCGACAACCCCACGCGGTCGAGCAACTCGCGCGCTTTCGAGCGAGCCGTGCCTTCGTCGCGACCGAGCACGATGCGCTGCGCGAGCGTGAGATTGCGCGTCAGGTCCAGATGCGGAAACAGTTCGAAGTGCTGAAACACCATGCCGACGCGGCTGCGCAGTTTCGGCAGGTTGGTCGACTTCGCGGCGAGCGAGGTGCCGTCGACCACGATATCGCCGCGTTGGAACGGCTCCAGCGCATTGACCGTCTTGATCAAGGTGGATTTGCCCGAGCCCGACGGCCCGCACACCACCACGATCTCGCCCTTGTTCACCTGCGTCGAGCACTGCTTGAGCACGTGATGGCTGCCGTACCATTTGTCGATGCCGCGGATCTCGATGACGGCCTGGTTCGCACTCATTTGTCGAAATATCCCGCGCGGATCGACGCGCCGATCAGGTTGAGAATCAGACGGCCCGCCGTCACGCAGGAAATCAGGTTGGCGTGATCCTTCTCCGGCTGGATCTCGACGATGTCCATGCCGACCACGCGGCCTTTCTTCACCAGCCCGTGGATCAGCTTGCGCGCCTGCACGAAGGTCACGCCGCCCGGCGCCGGCCCGGCCACGGCCGGCATCACCGACGGATCGAGGCCGTCGGCGTCGATCGTCAGGTAGTAGTTGCCGCCGTCGGGAATCCGCGCGAGCACCGCATCCATGCCGATGTCGTGCAGTTCGTAAGCGGTGACGAGTTCCGAGCCATAGGCGCGCGCGGCGACCAGTTCCTCGGTGCGGCCGCTGCCTTGCGCGCGCAAGCCGATCTGGATGATGCGCTCGACGTGCGCCATCTCCGAGGCGCGGCGGATCGGGCTCGACAGGCCTTCGCGAACGCCGTTGACGTCGTCGCGCCAGTCGAGGTGGGCATCGATATGCACGAGCGTGATCGGCCCCTTGGCGTCGAGCCCGCGCAGCACCGGCGTGGTGATGCCGTGGTCGCCGCCCAGCACGATCGGCATCGCGCCACCGGCCACGATGCGGCGCACCGCCGCTTCGGCGCGCGCGTAATGCTCGCCGGGTTGGGTCAGATCGGGAACGATGTCGCCGCAATCGACGAAGCGGATGTCGGTACGGCCTTGCAGCAGCGGGCCGTCGATATCGAAGTCGTAATGATCGGGCTTGCGCACCACGCGGTCGGTCGCCTGACGAATCGCGGACGGCGCGTTGGTCTGGTCGTTGCTGAAATCGGACGGCGCGTAGGGCGCGCCATAAGGCATGCCGAGCACCGCGATATCGGCCTTCAGGTTGTCGATGTCGAGATCGAGTTCCGAATAGAGCAGGGTGGGGTGGCCGATACGCGGCGCAACGGTGTATTGGGTCATGCGAAACTCTCCAGAAAAATGGCCTGATCTGCGTCAGGCGTGGTGCGTGAGCCGCCCGATCGCCGTCTCCACACGCCGGCCGATGCCGGCCATCAGAACGCTGCAGATCCAGTAGATCAATGCCGTCGTGCCGAGCACTTCGACATAGGCAAAGGTGTTGGCGGTGAGCAGATTGCTCTGGTACGTCATCTCCGGCAGGCTCATCACCGAAAAGATGGCGGAGTCCTTGAACATCATGATCACGAGGCTCGTGGTGGGCGGCGTGATGTAGCCGAACAACTGCGGCGCGACCACGTGGCGCTGCGTCTGCCAGAACGTCATGCCGAGCGAGAGCGAGGCTTGCGTCTGGCCGCGCGGCACGCTGCGCAGCGCCGCGCGCAGGATTTCGCAGAAGTAGCCGCCCGTGTAGAACGCCGTGCAGCCGATCGCGACGGTCATCGCCGAGGCGCCGATGCCGAGCTTCGGCAAGCCGAAGAACGACAGGTACACGAGAATCAGGTACGGAATGTTGCGCACCAGTTCGACATAGGCGAGCGCCACCGGCCTCAGCAGCGTGCGCGATTGCGCCGCGTACGCCGCGACGATCCCCGCCACGACGCCGAGCGGAATGCCGATCACGCTCACCAGCGCGGTGATCCTAAGCCCGTCGAGCAGCACCGGCACCGCTTCGCGAACGATCGAGAAATCAATGGCCATGGGGCAGCATCCTTGCGACGCGGCGCTCGCACACTCGCGAGCCAGCCGAGATGCAGAACAGGATCAGGAAATAGACCACCGCGGTGATCGAGAAGACCTGCAACGGCAAGTCGGTTTGCAGCGTGGCATTGCGTGCGACCGTGGCGAGTTCCGGCACCGCGATGATCGACATCAGCGACGAGGCCTTCAGCAGCAGCGTGAACTCGCTGGTGAGCGGCGGGATCGCGCGATAGATCATCTGCGGCAACAGCACGTGGCGCCACACCTGGGCGGGGCGCATCCCCATCGCGTAACCGGCCGCGCGCTGCCCCCACGAGATCGTGCCGAGCGAGCCGCGCAGGATTTCGACGATGTACGCGCTGGTATTGCAGGCGAGCGCGGCAATGCCGGCCGTGATCGGCGAGATCGAAATGTCGAGCAGGGCCGGCACCATGTAGTACGCAATCAGCATGTGGATCAGCGCCGGCGTGCCGCGGATCAGGCTGACCCAGAGCACCACCAGCGCGCGCAGCGGGCCGAACGGCGAGATCCGTGCGAGCAGCAGCACGATGCCGAGCGTGAGCCCGATGACGAACGCACACGCGGAGGCCGCCAAGGTGAGCGCCGTTCCCGACACCACGCCGTCGAGAAACGGCACGATCACGCCGCCTTTGTCGAGCCAGTTCAGCATGATGGCGCGCGTCAGATCGCGCCGGCCGGCAGATAGTCGGCGTGCGGCGTGTCCATCGGGGCGCCGAACCACTTCGTCTGCAACGCGGCGAGCTTGCCGTTGGCGCGGAATTCATCGAGCGAATCGTTGATGAACTTGCGGATCTCCAGATCGTTCGGATTCGCGACCCACGCGAGCAGTTTCGGCTGGCCGATCGTGCCGGCGATACGAAACACGTTCGGCTGCCGCTTCATTTGCACGGCGGCGATGTTCGACGGCATCAGCGCGACATCCACGGTCTTGTTCGCCAGCGCGTTCGACACGTCCGGATAGGCCTGGAACAGCTTGGTGCCCGCGTAGCCCTTGCCGGTCTTTTCCTTCAGTTCCTTCTCGAACTCGTCGGCGACCGGCTGCGACGACGAACCCATCTGCGTGCCGATCGTCTTGCCGCCGATGTCGAGATCGCGCTTGACCGACGCATCGTCGGCGCGCACCAGCAGCACCGAGCGAACCACGCCCACCGGTTCGCTGAATGCGAAACGCTTCGCGCGCTCCGGCGTGATCCCGACGCTGGTCGCGACGAAGTCGAACTTGTGCGACATCAGGCCCGGCAGCAGCCCCTGGAACGGCAGGTTCATCTGCTCGAGCTTCACGCCGAGCTTGGCCGCCATCAGTTCCAGCACGTCGTGTCCGTAGCCGACGATCTGACCGTTTTCGACGAATTCGAACGGCTCGTACGCGGCTTCCGTGCCGACCACCAGCTTGCCGCGTTTCTTGATATCGGCCAGCGTGCCGCCTTCGGCCAGCGCGAGCTTGGGCAGCGCGAGCGCCATGCCCGAGGCGAGGGTGGTTCTGATGAAGGATCGTCGGCTCAGTTGTTTCATTGCGTTCTCCGCGGAGTGGCGTGGGGTCGTGGTCGGGTCTTGTGGCCGGCGCATCGTGGACCTGCTGCTCCGCGCGATTTGCCTGACGACCCAATGTATTTCGCCATAAAGAGGGTGAAAAATGATTTTTTTGGCGGTATGGTTCCGAAAAATGAAACCTTTCGAATGCACGGTTTTCCGTCATTCGCCTCGCCCCCAGGAGCCGTTCAAGTGTCCCGACCCGATTTCACCGAACGTGACTTGCGCTCGCTGCGCATTTTCTGCGCGGTCACGCAGGCCAATGGTTTCGCGGCGGCGGAAAAGCAGTTGAACATGTCCAAGGCCTCGATCAGTCGCCATATTCGCGAAGTCGAGGAGACGCTCGGCGCCCGGCTTTGCGAGCGCGGCCCATCGGGATTCGTGCTGACGCACGCGGGGAAAGTCGCGCTCGATCTCGCGCGCGACGCGATCCGCTCGCTGGAACGGATCCGGCCGGAAATCGACGCGGTGCGCGGGGTGTTGTCCGGCACGCTGTCGATCGGCATGGTCGAGCACATCATCCGCGATGAAGGCTGTCATCTGCCCGAAGCGCTGGCCGCGCTGAAGGAGCAGGCGCCGGACGTGAGCGTCGAGTTGCAGGTGATGACGTTCAACGAACTCGACCTGGCGTTGCGGGAGCGTCGCGTGCAGGTCGGCATTCGCGGGATGTACCGGCGCGAGGCCGGCCTCGATTACCTGCCGCTGTTCATCGAGCGGCAGGCGCTGTATGTCGCGCGTCGCAAGATGGCCGAAGCCGCGACGCTGCCGCTCGTCTATCGCGAGCAGCCGTTCGTGCACGAAGCGCTCAACATGCTCGGGATGCAGCGTGGGCCGTCCGCGTCGGGGCTGGAAGCCGTTGCGATGCTGGTGTTGTCCGGGCAGTACGTGGGGCTGCTGCCGCAGTTTTACGCGGCATCGTTCGCGAAGCGGCACGCGCTCGCGAAAGTGCCGTCGGGGCCGGTTTATGAAAATACGATCAGCGCGATCATCGAGATTTCTCGGCCGAGAACACGTGCGCTCGATCTGTTCCTCGATATTGCGCAACAGCTTCATCGGGTGGCGTGATCGCGAGGCGCGCAAAAATATTCTTCATTGAACTTATTAACGACACAGAAGCGCCTGCCGCGGTTTCAGCTACTCGGCCTTGGCGATTGACGGCGCAATTCAATTGAAATAAATCTATCGGCTCGGTAATCGGCCAGAGTAAGCTTGCGAGCCGGAGGCCGATTTTCAATCGGCAAGGCGTGCCGGCAAACGGGAAAGCTGGATTTCAAAATGAAGATCGGGCCACACATTAAGGAGATCCCCGATGCCTACCGCTGAACAATTGAACAAAGTGAAGGAAAACGTCGCGAACCTGATTGATTTCACCAATCATGTTCATCCCTTCTTTTCGGATAAGGTGAGCGAAGTCTATCTGAACCTGAAAGCGAACCAGGAAAGCGATCCGGGGCAGACATTCCTGTGTACGCTTTTTGATGCGGCGTTCTGGTCGATCGGCTCGTTGGAGTTTGCAGGCGCCGGGGTCTTTTCGTCGTTTCTCGGAAGCTTCTTTGGCGCTTATGTTGGCCCCAATCCGCCGCCGAACCTCGAAAAAACCTTCGCTGGCGTGGTAGAGCGGCTCGATGCCACGCTTTCGCAGGCGCTCGATGACCTGGCCGCCATCCATGAAAATCCGGCCGCCTATTGGGACAAGACGTATACCAATCCGCTCAATCACAAGACGATCGCGATATCGAGCCTCGGCGACGCGTCGGCCAGCTTTCCGTCCCGATACACGCCGCTGTTCCAGCGTGTTACCGACACCACGGTGTTTCAGTTTCGTCAGGAATTGACCAAGGCCGTGTTGCCCACCGTCTATTACGTCTACTTTTCGGATTACTACAGTTCCTGGCAGTATCAGAACAAGGAAGCATTCTTCCGCGACGCCTCTGACTACATCGCCAAGTATCCGGCCTATTTCTTCAAGTACCGCGAAACCTGGAAATTCCGCGGCGGCCAGAAGGCCGACGTGATCCAGTATTTCAATTTCAGTCTCGTGATGGAGGGCAGCATCACCACGGTTGCACCGGACGATCTGTGCCAGTGGTTGTTCGAGGACGACGGATATGGTCACCAGACCAACGCCGACGGCGTCGCGAAGCGCCGGGACGTGTTCTTTTCATGGGGGCTGCGCGAATACTTTCCGAGCGGCAAACCGTTCGGGCTGGATCAGGCGGTGGCGACGCTGTCGGTATCGGCGGCCGGCGGGAGCGAACGATCGGAGCTCGATGATTCGCATCTGCCGGATGGCGGGCCGAAACCGTTGCCGATTCCTTCAGCGAACCGAGCGGGTTGAGGCAGACGGCGTGCTGTGAACCGTGGCTGGGCGGTCTGTTTGGCTGTCCCGGCTGCGGCCGGCCGCGAATCGATCGAGGTTGAAGCGGACATTTCTAACTGGCTCAAACCAGACATTACTAAATAGCCCTGACAACCAAAATGTCGTTAATTTACCTTATGTCAAATAACGAATTCACCACGAACCCCACACCACCCAGCGCCGCCAACCGCTCTCACGATCCAGCGGCGCCTCCAACAATCTTCCTCAGCCTCACATCCCCGAATGGTGCTTCACCTGCCAACGTTTCATCAGAGCGATCTCATCCTTCTGCGCCTTGACGATTCGCCCAGCCAGCGCACGCATCTGCGGGTCCTTCCCATACTTCAGCTCGACCTGCGCCTGATCGACCGCCCCTTGATGATGCGGGATCATGTGCGCCACAAAATCCGCGTCCGGATCGCCCGTATAACCGGGCGCGCTCATGTTGCTCATCATCGATTTCGCGTTGCGTTCGAACGCCTGGGTTGCCGGCGATGCGTCGGCCTTGGCATCGCCCGGCATCGCCATCTTCATCGAATTCGAATCGGCCTGCTGCGCATAGACGCCGGCCGGCGCGCCGATCAATGCGATTCCCGCGGCAATCGACACAAAGGCGGCAATGGAACGGATTTTCATAGGAATGCTCCCGAATGACTGACTGGTGAATGACCCAGGCATCATCAAGCTTCCCATCATGGGAAGGTCAAGCGCCACGGCATCCCCAAAAAAATGCCGCCCGAAGGCGGCACCAAGAAACCCGGGGGGCTTGCTCCGGGTCCCGAGAGATCATCCGGTCACGCGTTCAATCAAGCGCGCTTGTCCCGCAACGTGATCACGGCGGCCAGCACCACCAGCCCGTTGATGATGTCGCGCACGGCCGGCGGCACGGTCGTGCCGGCCAGCAGCGTGCCGAGCGCGGTCAGCAGCAAGGTGCCGCCGAACACGCCGAGGTAATGTCCGCGCCCGCCAGTGATGAGCGCCCCGCCGACCACCACCACCGCGATCGACGGCAGCAAGTACGGATCGCCCATCCCGAGGAACGCCTGCGAACTGAAGCCCGCGAGCAACACCCCGACCATCGCGGCGCACAGCCCCGACAGGCAATACACGGCGATCAACGTCGAACCGACCCGCACGCCGGACAGCTTCGCCGCCACCGGCGAATTGCCGACGGCATACACGCGGCGCCCGAACGGCGTGCGATGCAGCAACAGCAACGCCACCGCCAGGAACACCGGCACGCTCCACGCGGCCATCGACAGCGGCCCGACGTGCCCGTTCGTGAATGCGCTGATGGCGGACGGCGCCCAGCCCTGCGGCGAGCCGTTGCAATAGATCAGCGTCAGCCCTTGCAGCAAGCCGTTGGCCGCGAGCGTCACGACGATCGGCGGCAGCCCGAGCATGACCACGCCCACGCCGTTGAACACGCCCACCAGCAGCCCCGCGCCGAGCACGGCCGGTACGGCCCACACGGCGGCCTCGTTCAGGCCGTGCGTGAGGCCCGTCAGCAACACGCCGGACAGCGTGATCAGCCACGGCATCGACAAATCCAGCCCGCCGGTCAGGATCACCGCGCCCTGGCCGAGCCCGAGAATCGCGAGAAACAGCGTCAGCGTGAGCAGGCTGCTGTAGAAGTTGCCGCTGACCAGCACACCCGGCCCGTACACCACGCCGGTGATCGCGACGACCGCGATAAACAGCAGATACGCCGGCACCACGTACTTCACCCATTCGCGGTTGCGCTCGATCCAGTCGGCGATGGCGCGCCCTTTCAACTCGGTGTTCTCGATCGGCCGGAAATCGCTGACCTCGAACTTCACGTGCCGCACGTCGCGGCCGCTGCGGGCGCGCGTGCCGGTGCGCACCGCCTTCAGCCATTGCGCGGCATGGCGCAAGGTGGCGTGCGCGGCCGATTGCTTGCCGATCGACGAGCCGAGCACGGCGAGAATCAGGATCAGCGCTTCGGCAATGGTCGTGAAGAACGCGGACACGTTCAGCACCAGCAGGATGTTCACGGTGATCATCAGCGTCATCGCGGCGAACACGGTGCCGACGCTGCCGCCCCGCCCCCCGCCGAGCAAGGTGCCGCCGAGCACCACCGCCGTGAACATCGACAGCAGCAGCGGCCGGCCGACCAGCGGATCGGCGGAGCCGGTCTGCGCGGACACGTACAGGCCGGCGGCGGCGTAGAACATGCCGGCCAGCGCGTAGGTGGCGATGCGGTAGCGCGTCACGGGCATGCCGTTGGCGAACGCGCCGTCGGCGTCGCTGCCGATCGCGTACAGGCCGACGCCGAAGCGCGTGCGCCGCACGAACGACCAGATCAGCAGCGCGACGATCAGCACGCCGGCGGACATCGGCAGCCGGTCGGGAATCAGGTCGGACGTGAGAAACGCGCCGAACTGCTCGCCGACGCTGCCGCCGGGCGTGTTCTGGATCAGCAGCGTCAGGCCCTGCACCATGAACATGGTCGCGAGCGTGACGACGATCGACTGCAGGCGAAACCATGCGATCAGCGCGCCGTTCAGCAGGCCGATGCCGCCGCCGATCGCGATGATCAACGCAGCGCCCAGCCACTGGTCGAGCGGCGACCCCTGCACGAACCGCACCGCGAGCACATTGGCCAGCGACACGACGGCGGACGCCGACAGGTCGAACCCGCCCGACAGCACGACGATGGTCTGCCCGATCGCGGCGAGCGCGAGCGTGGTGGCGCTGGAAATCACCGAGCCGACGTCGTACAGCCCCACCGGCGTGGCGGACAACGCGGCCCACGCGATCAGCATCGCCAGCAGCGCGCCGATCGCGATGATCAGCCCGCGATGGTGATCGATGCGCGCGCCCCAACCCGCCCGCGCGTCCGGTCCCGCCGTCCCGCTGTCGGGAGATGCAACGGCAATCTTCATGACAAGCCTCTCAACTGGAAAGCATCTTGCGCATCACGTTTTCTTCCGTGAGCGCGTCGCCGGACAGCTCGCCGACATTGCGGCCGCGATACATCACCGAAACGCGGTCGCACACGTTGACGAGCTCGGGCACGTCGGTGGAATAGAACAGCACGGCGCCGCCGGCGGCGGCGAACGCGCGCATCAGCACGAAGATCTGGTGCTTGGTGCCCACGTCGATACCGCGCGTGGGATCGAACATCAGCCACACGCGGCTCTGGGTCAGCAGCCATTTCGCCATCGCGATCTTCTGCTGGTTGCCGCCCGAAAACGACAGGCACGGCTTGTAGAGCGCGCGGGGGTTCACTTCCATCTGCGCCAGCGAGCGCCGCACCGCCGCCTGCTCGCGCTTGCGGTCGATCAGGCCGAAGCGCGTGTAGCGGCCGATCACCGGCAACGACACGTTCTGGCCGCCCGGCAGCTTCAGGAACAGCCCCTCGGTCTTGCGATCCTCCGGCAGCAGGCTGGTGGCCACGCCGGCCTTCAGCGAATCGGCGGTGGAGGTCAGCGTGACGGGCTGGCCGTCGATGCGGATCTCGCCGTCGTCGAGCCAGGCCGCGCCGAACAGCGCCTCGAACAGCTCGCGCTGCCCCATCCCCTGCAACGCGGCGACGCCATGCACTTCGCCGGGTTGCAGCGCGAGATCGAACTCGCTGACGGCGCTGCCGACGCGAATGCCGCGCGCCGCGATCGCGGCGGGCTTCATGGCCCCTTCGCGCAGCGCCGGCGATGCGAGCTTCGGCGGATACTTCGCCTCCATCGAGCGGCCGATCACGAGCCGGATGACTTCGTCATCCGAAATATCGGCGGCATCGAACGCGCCGACATCGCGCCCGTTGCGGTACACGGTCAGGCTGTCGCAGAACTCGCGCACCTCCTGCATGCGGTGCGAGATGAACACGAACGTCACGCCGCTCGCCTTCAGTTCGTCGATGCGGCGCGACAGCCAGGCCACGTCGCGCCCGGACAAAGCGGAAGTCGGCTCGTCGAGCAGCAGCACCTGCGGCCCGCGCACGATGGCCTTCGCGATTTCGATCTTCTGCCGCACCGGCAGCGACAGATCGCGCACATACGCACCGGGCCGGATGTCGGACAGCTCCAGCCGGTCGAGCCATTCGGCCGCCTGGCGCTGCGCCTCGCGCTTCCTGATGCGGCCGAACAGGCCGGTGGGTTCGTACGACATCAGCAGGTTCTGCGCCACGGTCAGGTCGCGCACCAGGGTCATCTCCTGGAACGCGGTCTGCACGCCGGCCCGATGCGCGTCTTTCGGCCCGCGCATCGTCACCTCGCGGCCCATCACGCGGATCTGCCCTTGATCGGGCCGCATGAGGCCGGACAGCAGCTTGACGGTGGTGGACTTGCCCGCGCCGTTCTCGCCGAGCAGCGCGTGCACGGCGCCGCGCTTGACGCGGAACGACGCGCCGTCGAGCGCGACCGTCGCGCCGAAGCGCTTGGTCACGTCGTGCAGATCGATTGCCAGGGATGCGTCGTTCATGGTCGCGTCTCGCCGGCTCAGTCCTGCGTGCCGCTCAGCGCGGCGTTGAAGCCCACTTCACGGGTGTCGTCCGAGAAGATGTCGGCGAACCAGCCCGGCGGCACCTTGTCCGGCATGAACGCGGTGCAGCCGGCCTTCAGCTCCTCGAGGCTGCCCGTCTTGCACAGCTTCGATTGCGGCGTTTCGACCAGCGGCAGCTTCAGCGTGACGCGCTGCGGGAAATCCTTGCCGTCGAGCTTCTGCACCGCCAGCTTCAGCGCCATCGCGCCCGAGTACGGCGGTGCGCCGTACGAGATCGAGCGATAGCCGATCGAGCGGTACCCGCCCGGCCCCTTCACCTCGCCCGGCGGCAGCATCTGCACGCGGTGGCCGTTCGACGATTCGCCCGCGCACGGCTTCACCTTGTTGTCGGGGATGCCGGCTTCGAGCTGCATCGACGCTGCCGTGAAGCAGCCGACCTGCATCCACAGGCCGTCGATCTTGTCCCAGCTGTTGGTGGCGAGGATCTTCGACAGCTCGGTCTTGGCGGTGGCCTGGCTCCACATGCCGGTGCCTTCGGCGACCACCTTGATGCCCGGATATTTCGCGAACACGGCCTTGGCGGCGTCGGTGCGCGCGCGGTCCACCGAGGTGCCCGGCACGCCGTTGATCATCACCACGTTGCCCTTGCCGTTGATCGTCTTGGCCAGCCATTCGGCGGTGACGGTGCCGGCCTGATGCTGGTCGATCGTCACGTTGTGCGCGCACGGTTCGGTCACTTCGCCGTCGTAGGCGGCCACCACCACGCCCTTCGAGCAGGCGTTCTTGATCGCGCGGTTCAGTGCGGTCGGCGAGATCGGGTAGAGGATGATGGCCTTCGCGCCGGCCTGCACCATCGAATTGATCTGCTGGATCTGCTTTTGCGCGTCGGTGCCGGCTACCTGCACTTCGAGATCGACCTTGTCCTTGAGCGCCGGCGTGTTGGCCATCGCCTTGATCATGTTGGTGGCTTCCGTCTGCCAGTCGTTGCCGACATAGCTCATCGACAGGAACACCTTGTACTTGCCCGCCGCCATCGCATTGCCCGACGCGGCCAGCGATGCCGCGACCGCCATGCCCAGCGCCACTCGGCCCGCATTCTTGATCGCAGTCCTGATTAATTTCATGTCTTCCTCCGGTTCTTCGTCATGGTCTTGCGAAATCGGTTTAGTCGGCGTTCCTGACGTGCGGCAGGCGCGCGCTCGCCGGCAGCGCGATGCCTGCGCTGCCCGGCACCACGTTCGGGTCGTGGCCGGGAATCACGAAATCGGCGATCTGGCGAATGCGCGCGAGCGAAGTCATTTCGGCCAGCGTTTCGTGCACGATGCCTACCGGCACCAGATCGACGATGTTTTCCATGCAGTTCGCGCAATCGCCCGCGATCAGCACCACGCCCGCCTCGGTATCCACGGCCACCGACTGGTGCCCCGGCGTGTGGCCCGGCGTGGGCACCACGCGCACGCCCGGCACGATGTCGGCCACGCCGTGCACGAACTGCCAGCGGAAATAGGCAAGCGGCTCGCGGCCGATCAGGAATTCCTGGTAATAGGTGGCTTGCGTCGGCAGCGGATGGCCGGCGTATTCCCATTCCTTCGCCTGCACGATGAAGCGCGCGTTCCTGAACAGCGTGTTGCCGCCCGAATGGTCGTAGTGCAGATGCGTGTTGATGACGATGTCGACCTCGTCGGCCTGCCAGCCCACGTATTCCTTCAGCGCGCGTTCGAGCCGCTCCTCGGGCGCCTGGTCGCACGGGCACACGAAATTCGAGACCCAGCCCGGATCGTGGATGCCGGTATCGACGACGATCTTCTTGCTCGCGCCCACGATGGCCGTGGACCACACCGGCACCCGCATCTGCTGGCCGAAGCCGCGCCCGTATACCTGCGACGAGCGATCGACGGTCAGCCAGCCGGTGGGCATCGCCACCACCTTCAGCTTCGCGCTCATGCCGCGGCCCCGCTCGTCGGCGGCACGTGGCCGGCCGGGTTCGATTCGATGTGAAGCATCGTCATGGTGGGTCTCCGTGTCAGGGGTCGAATCGTGTCAGGCATGCGCCTGGTCCAGGCCGCCGCCGCTGTCGGCGTTGCGCAGGCGCTCCTGCAGGTCGGCGGCGGCATCGCCGATGTCCTCCTCGATGCCGGCGCGCGCGCCCTCCCCGTCGCCACGCCACAGCGCTTCGACGATATGGCGGTGCGCCGTCATCGAGCGGCGCATGTGCGGAATGTCGGGGGCCACCAGGTTCAGGAACGGGCCGATGCGCATCCAGAGGTTGCGGATCGTCGAGAGCGTGATGTCGCTCGCGCCGTGCGTGTAGATCGCGATATGGAACGTGAAATTGCTGCGCAGGTAGGCCGGCACGTCGCCGGCTTCGACGTGCGCGTCCATCTCGTCGAAGATGGTTTGCAGTTCGGTCAGATGCTCGCGCGTCATGCGCGTGGCGGCCCGCCTGGCGACCGCGCCTTCGAGCGCGATGCGCACGTCGCGCAGTTCGTCGAGCAACTCGAACGTCATCGGCGGCACCATCAGCGCGCGGCCAGGGCCGTCGATCAAGGCGCCCTCGGCCTGCAGGCGCGTGAGCGCCGCGCGCACCGGCATGGTGGACGAACCCACCGCCTCGGCCACGCTGCGCAGGCTCAACAACTGCCCCGGCGCGAAGCGGCCGGTCATGATCGCTTCCCGGAGTTGGGCGTAAACGCGGCCCGCCATCGTTTCTCGCGCCACGAGTTCGAGTGCCGGCAAATCCGATGTCGTGCGCGTTGCCACTGCTGCCCCTCCGTCCGAATTAAGCGTGTGATTCAGAGCTGCGATCTGTGATCACACTGCACGGAGCGAAGTTTGGAAGCTGTGCAAGCGGGCGTCAACCGCTATTGCCTAGGTGAAAACACGCAGCGTTGTTCAGGATGCCGGAATGTTTTTCCTGCTCACGAAGGCAAGGTCCGGATCGGTTTTCGAGGGAGGTATCCGCGCACTGTTTTGGGGATGATGTGACAGCCATATGAAGCTGATTCGGTTCAATTCAAAGGCGCAGGTTTCTTTATATATTCAGTGTTGCTTATCGATTATCAAAGCATGAAATCTTGAATTGGTAATATTTACTCTATTGGATAATATTTAAGTCAATCCAATTCTTTCTGGTTGCCTACAATGCAATCTCGCCCTTTTTCAAGGAACAAAATTGCCGAGATTTTGGCATCCGCCGCGTGGCTGGCAAACGCGCGAAATTCATCCTCGCCGAGTCTCGATTCTGCAACGGAAATTTTTCCAACACAAACATCATGTCACTGATTTTATTTAATAAATTTATTCTAACGACAGCCTGAGTCTTCACGGTAAATCATCGTGGAATTGGCTTCGTCCGACTTCGTTCCAGTGCATAAAAAATCCCTCCAATCAATTCGCAACCCCATCAATTCATTCAATCCGGCAATCATCATTTAATCCATAAATTACCGCATAATCAGCGTTACATTTTGATACTAAAGGCAAAATAAAAGCCCCCTACAATGTGCGCTCCCGTACTTACATCGGAAATAATTGCAGTGTCGAAACTCACTCTCCTCTCAAAATCAGCCGATATCGGCAATAATTCCTCCAACGCTACGGAATCCTCTACAAAGTCACGTCGCAGCTTCCTCTCCTACATGCTGGCCGGCGCCGGTGGCCTGACCCTCGCCGGCTGCGGCGGCGCCAGCGACGCGGCCGAACGCTGGCCGCACTCGC
>NZ_BAAILN010000151.1:7674-36466 GCF_054589155.1 Burkholderia sp. 3C | reverse complement strand
GGCATCGACGTCGACTTCCACGTCGACGTCGAGCGCCCCGTTCTTCTACGGCCTCAACGGGCACATGGCCTACAACTCGGGCATTTATCACACGCTGTCCGCCGCCGCGCAGCTCGCGATGATCAAGGACCTGGGCGCGACGATGTACCGGTGCGACGTGGCCGGCTCCGACATGGCGAAGGTGCTCGCCACCGCGCTCACCGGCCCGTTCGCGAAAAGCGGCGTGTCGATCTTCCCGGTGCTCAACCCGAGCTCGGCCGGCTGGAGCACCTCGCTCAGCGAATCGGCCGCCTATACGCTCGGCTACAACCTCGGCACCAGCGTGACCACGCCGCTGAAGGGCCTGGTGTCGTACATCGAGTGCGGCAACGAACTCGACGTGCCGGTGGTGAACAACGGCGACGGCAGCAACACCATCAACTACAACCCGGCGGCCTGGCCCGCATTCCGTGGCGTGATTCGCGGCATGATCGATGGCGTCAAGGCGATCGATTCGACCATCAAGGTGGGCGTGAACGTGGGTATTCCACTGGCGTATCGCGCGTTGCAGATGCTGTGGAGCGGCATCACGCCGAACGGCACCACCAACGGCGTGACCGGCGCGGCTTCGGTTCGCTGGGACATCACCTGCTATCACTGGTACGAAAGCTCGGGCGATATCGTCTGCGGCTGGCGCAACAACGCCTGCTACGACGTGCTGCAGGCGCTCAAGGATTCGTTCGGGGTACCGATCTTCCTGACGGAATGGGGCTGGACCGGCCCGATCGACACCGCGACCCAGCAGGCAGCCTACGTCACCCGCGCGTTGACCGAGTACAAGTCGATCAAGGACAAGTACAACATCCAGTCGGTCATGATGTACGCGATGATCGACGACCAGTACGGCCTCGTGAAATCGGACGGCGTCACCAAGCTGCCGGCCTACTCGGCGTTCAAGAGCTTCGTCGCAGCCAACCCGGTGTAACGGGTCGAGCACGATCCGGCATGAGCGGGCCGCCGCGGCGCCCGTCTCATGCCGATTCGATTGTGAAATTCGCAGCCGCGTAGAGCGCGCTGCAACTCCAGATTTCCTCGTCGTCGCGGGTGAACGTCGCCCAGCCGTCCTTCACGTGCATGAGCGCGTGCGGGAACACCGGGCGGTGCCCGTTCGCGGCGGCCGACAGCGCGTTGCGCTCGCGGCAGGTGGCGCGGTAGGCGCCGTCGGGAAGGGGATGCGTGGTCATGGCCTTGCCATCCTGTATCGAACTCATTCGTTGCGCATCGACAGCAGGCTGTCGCGAAACGTCTCCACCAGCCGGTTGTCGTCGCGCGCCCGCGTGATGGTCACCAGCTTGGTCCGCAGCTCGAAGCCCTTCACCGGCAGGAAACGCACGTCGCGCCGGTTGTTCTTGGCCGTCGAGCGCCCCACCAGCGTCATGCCCAGCCCCGCACCCACCAGCGCCAGCGCGGTGTGGATCTCGATCGCGTCGTGCCCGGCGCGCGGCTCGCCGCCGGCGGCCTTCAGGGCGGTCAGCAACTGCTGGCCGAACGGGCTGCGCGCGTCCTTCGGATAGTGAATGAACGGCAGCCGAGACAGCTCGGCGGCCGTCACCGAGCGCTGCCGCGCCAGCGCGTCGCCGATCGGCACGGCCGCCACGAACGGCTCGTCGAGCATCACCGTGTAGACCAGGTCCGGGCTGGTATCGAGCGGGCCGATGAAGCGCGAGATGCCGATGTCGATACGCCCCTGCCGCAAGCGCTCGGGCTGGTATTCGGACAGCGCCTCCACCAGATCCAGATGCACGTCCGGGCAGCCCTCGCGAAAGCGCCGCACCGCCGCCGGCAGCACCGAATACGCCACCGACCGCACGAAACCGATGCCGAGCCAGCCGCGCTGGCCCGAGGCGATGCCGCGCGCCTCGTCGTCGAGCCGGCCTGCATGCGACAGCAATTCCTTGGCGCGCGGATAGAAATACTTGCCGAGCGAGGTCAGCTCCATCGGCCGGCGCGAACGGTCGAACAGCTCGCCGCCGAGGTGGGCCTCGAGCTGCGACAACTGCATGCTGATGGCGGTGGGCGCGATGTGCAACGCCTCCGCCGCGCCGGTGGCGCTGCCGGCTTCCACCACGGCGCAGAAATAGCGCACCTGTCGAAGATTCATTTTTATTGAACTTAAGCTCAAAAAACGCCGATTGATAGCGGTGGAACTTTAACTAAAACTGGCACGGCCTACAAACTTCGCAGAACGAACATGAGCCGTCACGAGCCTTCCACCGATCCGATCGCGGCGCTGCGCGCCCTCGGCAGCGCCACCGTCTACGAAGCCCAGGGCGCCTACGGCGCGCTCGACAGCGGCATCAAGCCGATCCATCCGTCGATGTGCGTGGCCGGGCCGGCCGTCACGGTCGACATCCGCCCCGGCGACAACCTGATGCTCCATTACGCGATGCTCAAGGTGCAGCCGGGCGACGTGCTGGTGGTCGACGCGAAAGGCTTCCTCGAAGCCGGCCCGTGGGGCGACGTGTTTACCGAACTGGCGCTGCACAAGGGGCTGGCCGGCCTCGTCATGCACGGCGCGGTGCGCGACGCGCGCACCATCATCGAGATGGGTTTTCCGGTGTTCGCGCGCGGCCTCTGCATCAAGGGCACCGGCAAGAACCAGCCGGGCCGGCTCAACGTGCCGGTCACGATCGGCGACGTGCAAATCCAGCCGGGCGACATCGTGGTCGGCGACATCGACGGCGTGGTGGTGGTGCCGCGGCACGACGTCGAGCGCGTGGTGCAGGTCAGCCAGGCGCGCGAGGACAAGGAACTGGCGTTCCGCCAGCAAATTCGCGAAGGCGCGACCACGGTCGAACTGCTCGGGCTGGAGGCGACGCTGCGCCGCTTCGACCTGACCTAGCGCCTGCGCCGGGCAGCACCGACAACACCATGAACACGGAGCGAGACACCATGAGAAAAGACAGCAGCCTGGCCGCGCCGGGCGCCCTGGCCGATGCGGCGCGCCCCACCCGCTATCGCTGGGTGGTCGCCACCCTGTTCTTCCTGATCTACACGGTGGCGGCGGCGGATCGCGCCAACCTCGGCATCGCGCTGCCGTTCCTGCGCAAGGAATTCGCGATGAGCAACGCCGAAGCGGGCGCGCTGGTCAGTGTGTTCCTGATCGCCTACGCGCTCGCGCAGTTGCCGTCGGCCTGGCTCATCTCGCGTTTCGGCGTGCGCCGCGTGCTGCCCGTTTCGATGATCCTGACGTCGATCGCCACCGCGCTCACGGGCGTGGCCGGCTCGCTGCTTTCGCTCAAGCTGTGCCGCCTCGCGCTCGGTTTCGCCGAGGGGCCGCTGCCGCTCGGCATCGCCGCCACCATCAATGGCTGGTTCCCGGCCAGGGAGAAAGGCACGGCGTCGGGCATCTTTCTCTCCGCCGTGAAGTTCGGCCCGGTCATCACGCCGATCCTCGGTGCGGCGATCATCGGCACCTGGGGCTGGCAGGCGATCTTCCTGGTGTTCGCGCTGCCGGGCGTGCTGTTCTCGATCGTCTGGTACGCGATGGTGGCCGACAAGCCCGCCGACAGCCGCGCCGTCAATCGCGCGGAGCGCGAGCTGATCGATGCGGGCAGCCCGCAGGCCGGCACGCCGATGCGCATCGAGCGCACCCGCGCAATGCCGTGGCTCGACCGGCTCACGCGCGTGCGCAGCGAGCCGCCGCTGGCCTCGACGCGCGCCGTGATCACGTCCTGGAACGTGTATGGCTGCGCGCTCGGCTATTGCTGCCAGTTGGGCATTTCGAGCGTGATGCTGGCCTGGATTCCCACCTATCTGCTGACCGTCAAGAAGTTCAGCGTGACCGGCACCGGCTTCGTGGCGGCCGCGCCGTGGGTGGGCGCGGTGGTGGGCAACATTCTCGGCGGCTGGCTGTCGGACCGCGTGTTCGGCAAGCGCCGCAAGCCCGGCATGATGTTCTCGGCGGTGGCCACCGCGCTGATGATGGTGGTGCTGATCCGCACGCCGGCCTCGCCGCTGTTGTACGGATTCCTGATCTTCACGGCAGGTGTGGCGTTGAGCATCGGCTTCTCGGCGTACATGGTGTATCCGACCGCGTTCGTGGCGAAGGCGCAGTTCCCGCTGGCCAACGCGATCGTCAACATGGGCGGCCAGCTAGGCGGCGCAGCCACGCCGTTCATCGCCGGGTTGCTGCTCGATCACTACGGCTGGGATCACGTGTTCGGCTTCATGTCGGCGATCTCGGTGCTGGCCTTCGTGTTGCTGCTGACGATCTCGGAGCCGTTGGATACCGAGCCGGTGCGACGCTGAATGGGTGTGACGGCGAGCGGCGTTGGCGCTGCCGCATCGCCTCGCGCCTGCCGCGGATCGAACGGGCGTGTGCCGGGACGACAACAACGCTGCTTCCAGTTAGCGCTCCTGCATCTCCAGCGAACCAGCCGCAGATCAAACGGCCGCGTGCCTGAACGATGACAATGCCGCTCCGAGCCGGCACGCCTGCATCCCCGGCAAACCCGCCACCGATCAAACGGCCGCGTGCCCGAACGATGACAATGCCGCTCCGAGCCGGCACGCCCGCATCGCCGGCAAACCCGCCACCGATCAAACCGCCGCGAGCCTGAACGACGACACCGCCGCCTCCAGCTGACGCGCCTGCGTCTCCAGCGAACCGGCCGCCGCCGCGGCCTGCTCGACCAGCGCCGCGTTCTGCTGCGTGACCTGCTCCATCTGCGCGACCGCCTGCCCGATCTGCACGATGCCGCTGGCCTGCTCGCTCGATTCGGCCGAAATCTCCTGCACGATGCCGGCCACGCGGCGCACCGCCTCGACCGTCTCGGTGATCGCCGTGCCCGCCTGCGCCACCTGCGCGTTGCCGGCCTGCACGCGGCCGAGCGAGGCGTCGATCAGTTCGCGGATCTCGCGCGCCGCACCCGCGCTGCGTTGCGCCAGCACGCGCACTTCGCCGGCCACCACTGCGAAGCCACGGCCCTGTTCGCCCGCGCGCGCCGCTTCCACCGCCGCGTTGAGCGCGAGGATGTTGGTCTGGAACGCGATGCCGTCGATCGTGCCGATGATGTCGGCCATGCGCGTCGAGCCGGTGCTGATCTCGTTCATGGTCGTCACCACGCTGCCCACCATGTCGCCGCCGCGCGTGGCCAGTTGCGCCGCCTCGCTGGCGAGCGAGCTGGCGGTGCGGGCGTTGTCGGCGTTGCGCGTCACGGTGTCGGTCAGCTCCTTCATGCTGGCGGCGGTTTCCTCCAGCGCGGCCGATTGCTCCTCGGTGCGCGACGACAGATCGAGGTTGCCCGCCGCGATTTCCTTCGCCCCCACGTTGACCGAATCCGAACTGCTCAACACCTGACGCACGGTGCGCGTCAGGCCCGACTGCATCCGTGCGATGGCGGCCAGCAGGCGGCCGACCTCGTTGTTGCCGCCGGCCGGGATCGACAGATCGAGGTCGCCGTCGGCCACCTTGCCGAGCAGTTGCGCCGCGTCTTCCAGCGGCCGCACCACGTTCCTGCGCAGTGCGAAATGCACGGCCACCACCAGCGCCAGCGCGATCGCCACGCCGATCACCACCAGCGCCAGCACGATCTGGTAGCGCGCCGCTTCCTGTTCGGCTTCGTCCTGCGCGAGCTGGTTGGCCTGCTTCTGGAAGCGTTCGAGCGCAACCGAATAGGCCGCGCCCGAGGTGGTGATGTCGGTGGCGTTGAGCGCCGAATACTTGGTCGGATCGTTGGCGCGCAGCGCGTCGAGCCCGGCCTGCACGGTGGCCGTGTGCGCGCGGCCCAGTTGCACTATGTCCTGCAGCAGCGCGGCGTCCTGGCCGTCGATCGGTTTGGCGTCGGCGAACGCCTTCAGCTCCGTGCTCGACTTGTCGATGCTGCCTTGCCCGCTGTCGATCGCCGCGGTGTTGACGCTCGATTGCTCGCGCGCCGTGCTGTAGGCACGCACCAGCGCGCTGCGGGCGCGCGTCATGTCCTTATAAGCGTCGTTCAGCAGGATCACGCGCGACGAGATCGCATGGACCCGATTCGTCGAATGATTGGCAGCGTGCAGCGAGACGACGCCGGCCACCCCGCCGACGACGATCATCGTGCCGAACAACGCGAGGATGAACAGCAAGCCGGTACGGATGCTGACGTTTTTCATGCTGTGGTTTTCCCCTGGATGCAATTTTTTTACGTATTCCTCCGACGAACGCGCTGCTCCCCCGCTCGTACGGATTACCTTCAGTTTTCGACAGGTCCGACGGCAACTTGAGCGTGCGACGAACCTGCTGCGCCCGCCATCGCCGACTTGTCCGATCACGCGTTGGCGGCACCGCTGCGAGGCTGGCCGGTGCGCTGTCGTATCCTGCATTTTTCGTCGTTTTCAACGTCGGACATCATATATGCTGAGACGTTTTTTGGCAGATTTTTTGCATGCCCAAAATGATCGTCAGTGCCACGACGCAACAGTCGAAAATTCCGGAAAATCAGCGATGATTCCTTTCCAGTCTTGCCTTTCAGCCCCATCCATCCTAGGGAATGCACGGACATCATGGCTGCCGCATCGTGCTTATTATCATCGTGTCATCGTATGACACCAGCCATTGCAGCACCGTAGCGCCCTCATCGACACAATCACAATATCCAGGACGGAGACAGGCAGTGAGCGCACCCGAATTCGACGCGAAAGACAACGCCCCCAATCAGCAGATGTTTAGGATTACTCGACGACATTTCCTCGGCTACGGCGGTGCGCTGGTGGGCAGCACGCTGCTCGGCGCCTGCGGCAGCGGCACCGATTCGGCGCCGGCCGCGGGCGGCGGCGCATCCATCGCGCCGGCCGATCCGATCTGGGGGCCGAGCGGCCTGGCGACCAACATCATCGCGTCGCTGAACGGCATCGCGCAGTCGTCGTTTCCCGCCGTGGATTTTCAAGTGGAGGCCTACGGCGCGCAACCGTGCTCGGTCATCGCGCAAACCAGCCCGTACACCGACGCGACCAAATCGCCCGTCAGCCCGGGCGCGGGCGCCACCCAGGGCGCGGGCGCGTTCGATTCTCGCCCGGCGTTCCTGGCCGCGATCGCGGCCTGCTCGGCGGCGGGCGGCGGGCGCGTGGTGGTGCCGGCCGGCGCATGGTATTGCGCAGGGCCGATCGTCCTGCAGAGCAACGTCAATTTCCACCTGAGCGCGAACTGCACGATCTTCTTCAGCGCAAACCCGGCCGATTACGCGAAGGACGGCCCCGTCGATTGCGGCGCCAACGGCAAGCTGTTCTACAGCCGCTGGCAGGCCAACGACTGCCTGAACTTCGGCACGCCCGTGTATGCACGCAACGCCAGCCATATCGCACTGACCGGCGAAGGCGCCACCTCGATCCTGAACGGCCAGGCCATGACGGCGTTCGCCGGCACGGGCAACACGGCCACTTGCTGGTGGACCTACAAGGGCACTACCGGCGCCTACGGCTGCGCCAGTTCGTCCACGCCGTCGCAGGCCTATACGAACCCGAACAACGTCGACCTGAAGACGGCCGTGCCCGGTATTTCGGATGCCTTGTATACGATGCTGACCAACCCGGCCACGCCGTGGCAGCAGGATCAGAACTACCTGCCCGCGCTGTCCGAGGCCGGCGTGCCGGTGGTGCAGCGCATCTTCGGGCTCGGCCATTACCTGCGCCCGTGCATGGTGGAATTCCTCGGGTGTACGAACGTGTTGATGGAGAACTATCACACCCAGAACACGCCGTTCTGGCAGCACCACCCCACCGATTGCACGAACGTCGTGATTCGCGGCGTGATGGCCGACAGCATCGGCCCGAACAACGACGGCTTCGATCCCGACGCCTGCAACAACGTGCTGTGCGACGGCATGATCTTCAACACCGGGGACGATTGCATCGCCATCAAGTCGGGCAAGGATCTCGACACGCAATACGGCCCGGCGCAGAACCACGTCGTGCAGAACTGCACGATGAACAGCGGCCACGGCGGCATCACGCTCGGCAGCGAGATGGGCGGCGGCATCGAGAACGTCTACGCGCGCAACCTGACGATGCTGAACCAGTTCTGGGCGACCAATTCGCTGAACATCGCGATCCGCATCAAGACCAACATGAATCGCGGCGGCTTCGTGCGCAATTTCTACGTGAACGGCGTGACGCTGCCGAACGGCGTGAGCCTGACGGGCGCCGGCTACGGCAGCAAGATGCTGACCGGCAGCCCGATCAACAGCACCGTGCCGCTCGGCGTGGCGACTTCCGCGTCGGGCAACCCGTCGGCGTCGCAGGGCGGCCTGATCACGTTCGATTGCGACTACCAGCCCGCCAGCGATGCGATCCGCACGCGCCCCGCGCTCGTGCAGAACGTCAACATCACGAACGTGAAGGCCAGCAACGTCACCCTCGGCAGCGCGACCGGTTCGTGCTTCCAGGCGATCGTCGCGCAGGGGCCGGTGGCGTTCGACTACAACGGCCCGGCGCCGACGCCCGCGATTCCGGCGATCACCGGCGTGACGATCTCGAACTGCGATTTCGGCACGCCGACTGCGGCAGGGCCGGCCAGCGCGCAAACGCCGGGGCCGATCTATGCGTGGAACGTGAACGGCATCGCGCTGCAGAACGTGACGATCGCCGGGCAGGTGTTCAATTCGACGATTACCGATTTGCGGTAAGGCGGGGGGATGGGTCGAGGTGGCCCGGCTTCGGGGAATGGAGCCGGGCTGCCTGTGTTGACGCCTGCCCGTGCGGGTTCAGGCGATGCGGTATTCAGGGCGCGCGATGGCCTGCAAGGCGATGCCTTACTTCGAAGCCTGCAACATCACGCCGGCTTGCGACGTCGAAACCGGCTCCAGCGCCATCACCTTGTCGGCAGCGGCCGCCGCCCGACGCTGCGCGATCACTGCCTCCGCCTCTTCCATCCGCCGATGCAGCCGCCCGTCATACCCGGCCGGGTTATACCCCGCCTGCTCCAGCTCGACGAGTTCCGCCCGCACTTCGGCGCGCGTGATCGCGCGATTCGCGCCATCGGCGAACGCGGGCGCCGACGCCATGTTCAAGACGGCAAACACGCCGGCAGCAGCCAGCGCAACGATACGGTGGGGGGCAGCAAATTTCATCGCGATCCTCAAGGGCAAGTGTCTGAGCTCGAAGCATGAGGGTTAACGCGATAAGGGTAAATGCGGACGCCGTCGAATTAATGGCCTCGCAGGAAAACTTATCACCCGCATCTGCCTGCCCCGCCTTCAACGAAACCGCCCGAGCCAGTCGAGAAACGTCCGATCGTGCCCGTAGGCGACGTGCACGCGCATGCCGGGCGTGGGCGTATCAGGGCGCCCAGCCGCGGGCAGATCGCGCGGCGGCGCCTGAAATTCCCGCTCAACGCGCGTTCGGGCTTCGGGCGGATCGGCCAAAGGTGGTGTATCGCGGCAGCCCTTCCACCTCCCCGTTCCCCCCTCAGATCGCCTGCCCGCCCGACACCTCGATGCGCTGCGCCGTCAGCCAGCGGTTGCCCTCGCCGAGCAGGCTCGCGATCATCGGGCCGATGTCGTCGGCCACGCCCACCCGGCCCATCGCCGTCATGCTCGCGAAGAAGCGGTTGAATTCGGGCGTATCGCGCACCGCGCCGCCGAAGAAGTCCGTCTCGATCGCGCCGGGCGCGACCACGTTGACGGCGATGCCGCGCGAACCGAGTTCCTTGGCCAGATAGACGGTCAGCACTTCCACCGCGCCCTTCACGGCCGCGTAGGCGGCCCAGCCCTCGGCACTCACCCGCGTCAGCCCGCTCGACAGGTTGACGATGCGGCCGCCGTCCGCGAGCAGCGGCAGCAACGCCTGCGTCAGGAAGAACACGCCCTTGAAATGCACGTCGACGAGCCGGTCGAACTGCGCTTCGGTGGTGTCCGCGATCGGCGCGAAATCGCCGTGGCCCGCGTTGTTGACGAGATGGTCGAACGTGGTGCGCTGCCAGGTGGCCTGAAGCGCGCCACGCAGGCGCTGCACGAAATCGGCGAAGCCGGACACGCGGCCGGTGTCGAGCTGCAGCGCCACCGCCTTGCGGCCGAGCGCCTCGACCTCGGCGACGACGGCATCGGCGGCCTCGCGGCTGCCCAGGTAGGTCAGCACCACGTCGCCGCCCTGGCGCGCGATATGGAGCGCGGAGTTGCGGCCGAGGCCGCGGCTGGCGCCGGTAACGAGAGAAAGCGTGGTCATGTCGGGCTCCTGTTTCGGTTGAACGTGGAGCCATTGTGTCGATGCGGCACGCCGCGCAGTAGTCACGAACCGGGTGTTTGATTCACAACCGTCGGTTGGCAAATGGACGCCAGCCGGTCAGCGTCAGCGCGCCATCGCCTTCAGCGCGGCGGGCGGCACATGGAACTGCGTCGTGCCGTGCAGCCGTTCGACCGAGAAATCGATGAAGCGGCGCACGCGGCGCGGCATGTTGTTGCGCTGCGCGTAGAACAGGTAGAGGCCCATGCGCTCGCTGGTGGAGCCGGGCAGCAGCGGCACCAGCTCGCCCGCGCGCAGCGGCGCGGCGGCATTGATGCTGTCGATCTGGCCGATCCCGATGCTGGCCAGCACCGCGTGCATTTCCGCCTCCGGGTCGCTGCAGCACACGGCGTACGAGAGGCTGCGGAATTCCGTCTCGCCCTTCACGCGAAATTCCCACGGCGTGGGCTGTCCCGCGCCGGGCTGGCGATAGCCGATCAGCGGATGCGCGGCGAGATCGTCGATCCGGCGCGGTGCGGCATGCGCGGCCAGGTAGGCCGGCGTGGCGCACACCAGCAACTGGATCGGAAACAGCCGGCGCGATACGACCTGCGCCACCGGTGCATTGCCGGCCCGGAACCCGACGTCGATGCGCTCGTCCACCGCGTCCGTATAGCGGTCTTCCAGCACCAGCTCGAACTGGACCTCCGGGTACATCGCGCGAAACTCGGCGATCACCGGCATCAGCACCTTGCGCGCCACCGCGCCGCCCGCGCTGACGCGCACCCGCCCTTGATCCTGATGGGCCGCGCCACGCGCCTCGTTGATCGCGCTGCGAATGCCGTCGAGGTTGCCGCGCACCGCGTCGAGCAGCCGCGTGCCCTCGTCGGTCAGCGCGTTCTTGCGCGTGGTGCGATGGAACAGGCGCACGCCGAGATGCGCCTCCAACTGACGGATCGCCTTGCTGACGGCCTGCGGCGTGCTGCCCTGCGCCTGCGCGGCGCGATGGAAGCTGCCGAGTTCGGCCGCACGGATGAAGGTGGCGATGGCGCGCAGTTCGTCCACGTCGGCTACCGCCCCGCCTGGCACTGCGCCTCGACGGCCGCGCGATCGAGCAGCGACCACACCTCGGCGATCTTGCCGTCGCGGAACCGGTAGAACACGTTTTCGGTAAACACGATGCGCCGGCCGTTGACCGGCACGCCGAGGAAATCGCCCTGCGGCGTGCAGTCGAAGCGCAGGCGGCTGGCCACCATCGGCGGCTCGGCCACCAGCAGGTCGATCTCGAAGCGCAGATCGGGGATCTGGAGCACGTCGCGTTCCAGCATCCGGCGGTAACCGGCCAGGCCGAACGGCTGGCCGTTGTGGGTGGCGTCGTCGGCCACGAATTCGCCGAGCGCCGGCCAGTCGCGGCGGTTCAGGCAATCGAGGTAACGGCGGTAGAGGCTGCCGAGGTCGGCTGCGGTGGGATTCACGGGCGAACTCCTTGTTCCGGTGGGCAGGTTCCGGGCCGCAGCCGCGCCGCTCAGGGGCGAACGCCGAGCGGTTGCCGGGGCCGCCGCGTCAACCTCGGCACACCCCGGCCCCGCCCGCGCGGCTCAGGCCACCGCTGCCTTGTACCACGGCAACTGCTCGACCGGCATCGGCCGCGCGAACAGGAAGCCCTGGAATTCGCTGCACCGTTCGGCCAGCAGCGCGAGCCGCTGCTCGTCGGTTTCCACGCCCTCGGCGATCACCGGGATGTCGAGACGCTGGCACAGCCCCGCGATCGCGCTGACGATCGCCGTGGATTTGCGCTTCTTGCCGATGTTCTGCACGAAGCTGCGGTCGATCTTGATGCGCGAGAACGGAAAATCCTGCAGCAGGCTCAACGACGAATAGCCGGTGCCGAAATCGTCCATCGCGATGCCCACGCCCATCGAGCGGATCGTGCCGAGCACCGCGCGCGAACGCGCCGACGATTCGAGCAGCGCGGTTTCGGTGATTTCCAGCTCGAGCCGGCGCGGCGGCAGCCGGCTGACCTTCAACGCATAGATCACCGTGTTGAGGAAATCCGGATGCACGACCTGCGCGGGCGACACATTCACGCTGATGCGGATTTCGTCGGGCCAGCTCATCGCGTCGCGGCACGACTGCACCAGCACCCACGCGCCGAGCGCCGGCATGTGGCCGCGCTCCTCGGCCAGCGGGATGAACGCGGCCGGCGTGATCGGGCCGCGCACCGGGTGGGTCCAGCGCAGCAGCGCCTCGGCGGCGGTGGTACGCCCGGTGACGGCATCCACGATCGGCTGGTAGTGCAGCCGAAGCTGGTTGCCGGCCATCGCACGGCGCAAGTCCACTTCGAGTTCGTTGCGCTCGCGGATCGGGCCGTGCATCTCGTCGCGGTACACGCGGTAGCCGTTGCGGCCGCCCTGCTTGGCCGCGTACAGCGCGATATCGGCGCATTGCAGCGCGACTTCCGCGCTGGCCAAGCCGCACGGCAGCGCCGCGATGCCGATGCTCACGCCGATCGACACTTCCGCGCCGCGAATCACGAACGAATCGGCCAGCGTGCGGATGCACCGCTCGGCCAGCGCGATCGCCTCGTCCAGCCCGCGGCTGCGGCTTTGCAGGATCGTGAATTCGTCGCCGCCGAGCCGGGCCAGTTGGTCCGATTCGCGCAGGCTCGCGCTGAGGCGGGCCGCCACGGCCTGCAACAGTTCGTCGCCGGCCTGGTGGCCGAGCGTGTCGTTGACGGCCTTGAAGCGGTCCAGATCGAGATACAGCAGCGAGAACTGGTGCCCCGGCTGCGCCCGCTCCAGCATCCGGTGCAGGCGCTCCTGGAACGCCAGCCGGTTCGGCAGCCCGGTCAGCGGATCGTGGTGCGCCAGATGGTGGATCTGCGCCTCGGCATGGCGGCGCTCGGTGACGTCCTCGAACGTGGTGACCCAGCCGCCGTGCGACAACTGGCGCGTCACGACCGACACGTAGCGGTCGAGAAACCCCACCACCAGCGATTTTTCCTCCGTATGCCCCGACATCACGGCCTGGCGGAACTGCGCGGCCATGCTCGCGCGCGCGCGCCCGGCGAACCGCACCGGCCGGCCCAGCAGACGCAGCAGCCGGCTCGGCTCGATGCCGGACGGCAGTGTTTCGGACAGGTCGAACAGATGGGAAAACTGGCGGTTGCTCAACACCAGCCGGCCGTTGCGATCGAACAGGCACAGGCCCTGGAGCATGTTGTCGAGCGCGAGATCGAGGTTGCGCGTGGTCGCTTCGAGCGCCAGCGCGGCCTGACGCTGCTCGGTGCAGTCGCGGGTGATCTTGGAATAGCCGTACAGCTCGCCGTCGTCGTCGTAGATCGGATGGATCACGACGTGCGCCCAGAAACGCTGGCCGTCCTTGCGCATGCGCCAGGCCTGCGCCTCGAACTTGCCGGTTTCGCGGGCCGTCTGCAGGCCGCGCGCGGGCAGCCCCGCCTTGCGGTCTTCCTCGGTGAAGAACACCGAGAAATGCCGCCCGATGATTTCCGACGCCGTGTAGCCCTTGGCCCGCTGCGCGCCCGCGTTCCAGTTCGAGACGATGCCGTCGACGTTGAGCATGTAGATGGCGTAATCGGTCACGCCTTCCACCAGCAGCCGGAAGCGGCGCTCCTGGTCGATGGTCTGCTGCTGGAGCCGGCGCGCCTCGGTGCGGTCGCGCGTGACTTTGGCGAAACCGAACAGCTCGCCCACGTCGTCGAAGATCGGATCGATCACCACGTGCGCCCAGAAGCGCTCGCCGTTCTTGCGCACGCGCCAGCCTTCGGTTTCGAAGCGCCCCTCGCGCAGCGCGGTGTCGAGCGCGCGCGCCGGCGCGCCGGCTTCCCGATCCTCGTCGGTGTAGAAGCGGCTGAAGTGCTGCCCGACGATCTCGTCGGCCGAGTAGCCCTTGGCGGCCTGCGCCCCGGCGTTCCAGTTCGACACGATGCCGTTCACGTCGAGCATGTAGATCGCGTAATCGGTCACGCTCTGCACCAGGAACCGGAAGCTCTGCTCGCGCTGGCGCGACTGGGTCTCGACCATGCGCCGCTCGGTGCAGTCGCGCGTGATCTTGGCGAACCCGAAAATCTCGCCGTCTTCGTTGCGCAACGCGTCGATCACCACATGCGCCCAGAAAATCGTGCCGTCCTTGCGCACCCGCCAGCCGTGATCCTCGAAACGCCCTTCGTTGCGTGCAATCTGCAGATTGAATTCCGCGAGGCTGCGCGCGCGGTCGGAACGGGTATAGAAACAGGAAAAATGGCGCCCGACGATCTCGTGCTCCAGATAGCCCTTGGCGCGTTGTGCGCCCGCATTCCAGGTGGTCACATAGCCATCGATGTCGAGCATGTAAATTGCATAATCGGCGATGCTCCGGATCATGCGCTCGTAGACCTTGCCTTCAGGCCGGACAAAATGACTCGTGCTCATGCATTCATATCTGAGAGAAGCGACTGCGTCTCGCGCGGAAACCGCAACGGCGTTCCGGCGCGTCGCTAGTCGACAAACCACTACCCTTTAACGGCAACGATCCGCGTTCCCTTGAGCGCCACCGAGGCACGCGAACGGGGCGCGAGCGCACCCGATTCCACGTGACGGAACGTTCGAGCCGTCGCGGATCGGGGGTCAGTTTGCCAGACGAAACGCTGGCGCGCACGGTGCACCATAGGATCATTTGGGGTTGCGACGCGCTCAGGCGCTTCCGGAGCGGAACCGGGCCATTTATTTCGACATGTTGTCAGGCCCGCACGCACGTGAATGAGAATCGCTCCGGTGCGCCACAACGGGGTAGCGCCACCTCTCCCGGCTTACTGCTCGATCTGGCGATTCCAGCGCGCATCCCATTGCGCGCGGCGGGCGTTGATCGCATCCCAATCCACCACCGTGACCTTCTTCACGAGCTGGTCGAGATCGCCGAGGTTCTTCTGCATGTCGGCCGGCATGGTCGCCTGGCGGTTGGTCGGGATCTGCTTGCCGGCCACCGCGGCCTGGGTTTGCGCCGGCGCGGACAGCAGGAACTGCGCGAGCTTCTGCGCGAGCGCCGGATCGGGGTTGTTCTTGACCACGCACAGATCCACCAGCAGCAGCACCGCGCCTTCCTTCGGCGCGGCGTAGGCCACCGGCAGCCCCTTGTCCTTCAGGTCACCCACGCCGGTGGGCGTCAGCGGGAAGATCGCCGCGTCGCCGGTCTGGATCATCTCCGAGAGCTTGGCCGAGTTCGGGATGTATTCGACGACGTTCGGCCCCACCGTGGTGGCCCACTTCGAGAAGCCCGGCTCGACATTGGTTTCGCTGCCGCCGAGGATCCGGTTGATCGCCAGGAAGCCGTGCAGCCCGAACGTGCTGCTGGAGGCGGACTGGAACACCACCTTGCCCTTGTACTTCGGATCGGCGAAATCCATCCACGAGGTCGGGGGCGCCCAGCCCTTGGCGCTGAACACCTTGGTGTTGTAGCCGATGCCGGTCATGCCGAGCTGCACGCCCGCGCCGATGTCGCCCTTCATGCGCGCGAACGGATACAGTTCCTTGAGCACCGGCGCGTCGTCGAGCTTCTGGCATACGCCGAGGCTCACGGCGCGCGCCATCACGCCGTCGTCGAGGAACACCACGTGCATCTGCGGGTGATCGCGGTTCGCCAGCAGCTTGGCCAGCACGTCCGACGAGGTGCCGGGCACCACCACCACGTGCACGTTGTTGGCCTTCTCGAAATCGGGCAGCACCTGGCCCGTGTAGGCCTTCTCCATCGGGCCGCCGTTCATGCCGATGTAGATCGTCTTGGTCTGGGCGAAGGCGGGCGAAGCCAGGCCGATGGCGAACAGCGCCGCGAGCGACGCGAATGTGCGTGACAGTTTCATCGTGGTTCTTCCTTGGAGCTTGCGTGGGGTGTCGGACTGGGAACGGAAACGGTACGGCGGGTGCATGCGAGCCTCGCCTCAGGCGGCCGCGAACGCGTCGCGGCTGTCGCCGGCCGCGAAGCGTGCGATGGAAAACGCGTCGATCGGCGTGTCGGTCGCGCCGCGCAGCACGAGGTCGGCCAGCACCTCGCCCACGCCGGGCGCGAGCAGGAAGCCGCCGCCGGAAAAGCCGAAGGCGTGCAACAGGCGCGGCGTGGTGCCGCTCGGGCCGATCACGGGATGATTGTCGGGCGTCTCGCCCTCGACGCCGCTCCAGGTGCGGATCAGGAGCGCGTCGCGCAGGGCCGGCAGCAGCGCGCAGGCGTCGCGCATCACGGCGCGCGTGGTGTCGCTGGACGGGCGTGCGTATTCGCCGTCGCCCTGGCCGCGCCCGCCGCCGATCACGCAGTTGCCACGCTCCACTTGCCGTGCGTAGATGCCGCCGCCCACCACGCCGAGGTTGTGCTCGACGAACCTCGGCAGCGGCTCGGTGACCCACATGTTGGGATAGATCGAGCGCAGCGGCACGGCCTCGCCGAAGCGGCCGGCCACGGTATTGCCCCACGCGCCGGCCGAATTGATCAGCCAGTCGGCACTGAACGCCTGCTCGCCCGCGCGCATCGTGAAGCGGCGGCCGTCGAACGCGATGTCGGTCAGTTCGGTCTGCTCGAACACCTGCGCCCCGGCGCGGCGCGCGGCGGCCGCGAACGCGGGCGACACGAGCCGCGGGTTGGCCTGGCCGTCGGTGGCGCACAACGCGCCGCCGATCGCGGCCGGGCCGAGCCACGGATAGCGGCGGCGGAACGCCGGCCCGGACATCACCACCGACTGCGCGCCGTGGCTGCGCGCCATCGCGGCCCAGGCCTCGAGCACGTCGAGATCGGCCTCGCGCCGCGCCAGCCGCAAATGGCCCGACACGACGAATTCGCCGTCGCTGCCGATCAGCGCCGGCAGGCGATCCCAGATCTTGCGCGCGCGCATCGCCAGCGGCAGTTGCGCCTCGGGACGGCCGTGCGTGCGCACGCCGCCGTAATTGACGCCGCTCGCCTGCGCGCCGCAATAGCGCCGCTCGAACAGCGCCACGCTCGCCCCTTGGCTGGCCAGCGCCAGCGCGGCCGACGCGCCCACCAGCCCGCCGCCGACGATCGCCACCTGCACATGACGCACGTCACTCATCGTGGGCCTCCGCTTCGTGCATCGGTACCGCGTCGTCGAACAGCATCGGCGAGATCGGAATCGGCTTGATCGGCGCCTGGCCGCGCGGCCGGCCCACTTCGTGGAGCGGCCGGCCGGTTTCGGCGGCCAGCAGCGCCATCGCCGATTCGCCGCACATGCGGCCCTGGCAGCGGCCCATGCCGATCCGCGTCAGGGCTTTCAGCCGATTCACCTCGGTGGCCAGCCCCGAGCGGATGCACGCGCGCAGCGTGCCGGCCGTCACCGCTTCGCAGCGGCACACCAGCAGATCGTCGGGCCAGCCGGCCGCGGCTTCGGGCGGCGGCGGCGCGAAGGCCTGTTCGAGCCCGGCGCGAAACACGCGGATGCGCGCCAGTTGCGCGTCGATGGCCGCGGCGCCGGGGCCGTCGAGGCTGCGCGGCAGGCCCGCGCCCAGGTCCTCCAGCAAGGCCAGCGCGGCGCGCCGGCCGGCCAGCTCGGCCGCATCCGCGCCGGCGATGCCCGCGCCGTCGCCGGCCAGATACACGCCCGGCACCGAGCTGCGGCCCGCCACGTCCTTTTCCGGCAGCCAGCAGCGGTTCACCGTGTCGAACGTGAAATTGCAGCCGGCCAGGTCGGCCAGTTGCGTCTCGGGACGCAGCCCGAAGCCCAGGCCCACGGCATCGCAATCGAGCCGATGCACCGCGCCGCCGGCCGAGCGCCAGCGGATCGCGGCGACACCATCCTGGTCGGCATCGCTGCCGATGCCGTCGATGCCGTCGAGCGTCACGCCGCGTTCCACGCGCACGCCATGCGCGCGCAGCCAGCCCAGATAGAACATGCCCTTGGCGAACGTGCCGGGCTGGCGCAGCAGCTTCGGCGCGGCGGCGGCCTGCCGCGAAAGCGGGTTGATGTCGAGCACGGCCGCCACCTCGGCGCCGGCCCGTGCGTATTGATAGGCCACCAGATACAGCAGCGGCCCGGTGCCCGCGAGCACGGTGCGCCGGCCGATCGCGCAGCCCTGCGATTTCAGCGCGACCTGCGCGCCGCCGAGCGTGTAGACGCCCGGGCGGGTCCAGCCCGGCACCGGCGAGATGCGGTCGGTCGCGCCGCTGGCGATGATCAGGTGGGTCCAGCGCAGGCGCGCCTCGCGGCCCGCGCGCATCATGTCGAGCACACCCGGCTCGCATGACCAGACCAGCGCGTCGGGCCGGTAATCGATCTGCGGCAGCAGCGCCGCCATGCAACGGTGCAGCGCGTCGGCCTTGCCGGCCTCGAAGCCGTACAGCGTGGATTTCGTGCGCGTGAAGCCTGCGTCGGCCGGCGGTTGCCGATAGATCTGGCCGCCCCAGCGCGCGTTTTCGTCGATCACCACCGGGCGGATGCCGGCCGCCGCCAGCACCTCGGCCGCGCGAATCCCGGCCGGCCCCGCGCCCACGATCACCACGCGCGGTTCGTTCGTCATCGCACCCGCGTCCGGTTCGTCGAGCCAACTGTTGGGGCTCATGCCGCGCTCCCGTGCGCCGCGTCGGCCGTCTCGCCGCCGCCGATGGCCGTCGCGGCGCGCGTCACGATCCGCATCCCGGCGCGCAGCGGCGTGGAGCACGCGCGCAGCCGTGCCCCGCTCTCCTCGCGCACCCAGCAATCCTGGCACGCGCCGATCAGGCAGAAGCCGGCGCGCGGCCCGTCGCCGAATTCGCTGACGCGCAGGCGGCGCTGCTGCGTGAGGATTGCGGTCAGCACGGTATCGCCGGCCAGCGCCGCGACGGGCGCGCCGTCGAGCACGAACGGCATGGGCGCCCGGGTGGTTTCGGCCACGCGCACGAGTTGCGGCGTGGAAGGCGGCGTCGGGCGGTCGGTCATCGTAGAGGGTGCGAGGCGCGTGGAACGGGTGTGCATGCTCAGTGCTGTCCGATCAGGATCCGGTTCAGGCCATAGACGCGATCGAGGATCAGCATCGCGCCGGCCGTGATGGCGATCACCAGCGTCGACACCGACGCCATCATCGGATCGATCGATTCGGTCGCGTACATGTACATGCGCACCGGCAGCGTGACGGTTTGCGGCGAGGTGACGAAGATCGACATCGTCAGCTCGTCGAAGCTGTTGATGAACGCGAGCAGCCAGCCGCCCGTGATGCCCGGCACGATCATCGGCAGCGTGATGCGGCGGAACGTGGTCCAGGCGTTGGCGCCGAGCGAGGCCGCCGCGTGCTCGACGCTGCGATCCAGCCCGGCCACCGAGGCCAGCACCAGCCGCATCGCGAACGGCGTGACGATGATCACGTGCGCCGCCACCAACCATGCGAACGAGCCGGTCGCGCCGATCAGCGCGAAGAAGCGCAGCAGCGCGATGCCGAGCACCAGGCCCGGAATCACCAGCGGCGAGAGCAGCAGCGCGTTGAGGAATGCGCGGCCCGGAAAGCGCGAGCGGCCGATCGCGAGGCCCGCCGGCAAGGCGATCGCCAGCGAGATCGTGGCCGAGGCCACCGCCAGCTTCAGGCTGTTGCCGAACGCCGCGATGAAGTCCGGGTAGTCGAGGATCGCGCGGAACCAGCGCAGCGACAGGCCGTGGGTGGGCAGCGTCAGCGTCTCGTCGGGCGTGAACGCCACCAGCACCACGATCGCGAGCGGCGCGAGCATGAACAGGATCACGAGCGTGTGGAACGCGAGAGCGAGCGGGCCGTTTTTGCGCATGTCGGATGGTCGTGGAAGCGTGAGGAAGTGGGCCGGAACGGGGCGGCGTCAGCCGAGGCTGCGCGTGTAGCGCCGTTCGAGCACGCGGTAATACGTGAGCATCACGATCAGGTTCGCAACCAGCAGCAGGATCGCGATGGTCGCGCCGAGCGGCCAGTTCATCGAGCTGAGGAACTGGTCGTACACCGCCGTGGCCGCCACCTTGAGCCGGCGCCCGCCAAGCAGCCCCGGAATCGCGAACGCGCTGGCCGACAGCCCGAACACCATCAGGCTGCCCGACAGCACGCCCGGCATCAGTTGCGGCAGCACGATCCGGCGCAGCACGGTGGCGGGCGACGCCATCAGCGACAGCGCCGCGTTCTCCGTCTGCGGATCGAGCCGTTGCAGGCAGGTCCACACCGGAATCACCATGAACGGCAGCATCACGTGCACCAGCGCGATGACGATCGCGAACGTGGTGTATTCGAGCTTGAACGGCCCGAGCCCGAACAGCGCGAACACCTGGTTCACCAGGCCGCCGGTATTGAGCAGCATGCTCCAGCCGAACGCACGCACCACCACCGACACCAGCAGCGGCGCGAGGATCACCAGCAGGAACAGCGAGCGCCACGGATCGCGCATGCGCGACAGGATGTAGGCCTCGGGCGTGCCGATCGCGACGCACAGCAGCGTGGTCAGCGCGGCGATGCCGAAGGTGCGCAGGAAGATGGTGTGGAAGTAGGTCTGGCCGAGCACGTCCAGGTAGTGATGCGGATCGAACGCCGGGATCGGGCCGACCGACGGATCGAAGCGGTAGAACGACAGCGCCAGCGTCATCGCGAGCGGCACCAGCACCAGCGCGACGAACAGCAGCGCGGCCGGCGCGCTCATCAGCCACATCGGCAGCCAGGCGCGCCAGCGTGCCCGGGCGGCGGGGCGCGGCGCGCCGCCGTCGCTGTCCCGTGCGTCGCCGGGCGAAACCGTGCTCAGGGCGTCATCCACGGGCGGCCTCCTGGCGAATCACGCGCACCGCCTCGCTGCGCCAGTCGATGCCCACCGCCGCGCCTTCCGCAAGCGGCTCGCCGCCTTCGTTCTGGCAGCAGGCCAGCATTTCGCCGGCATCGCTGTCGAGCCGGTACAGCCACTGGCTGCCCAGAAAGAAGCGGCTCGTCACGCGGCCGGCCAGCCGGCCGGTGCCCGGCGCGCCGAGCGACAGCTTTTCGGGGCGGATGCACAGCGTGACCGCATCGCCGGCACGCATCGCAACGGCATCGGCCTGCGCGGTCGCGCCGGTTTCCTGCAAGCGGCTGCCGAGATCGACGCGGATCTGGCCGCCCTCCTGCGCCAGCACCGTGCCGTTCAGCAGGTTGGTCTTGCCGATGAACTGCGAGACGAACGCGTTGCCCGGATGCTCGTAGGCGCGATACGGCGTATCGACCTGGGTGATGCGCCCCGCTTCCATCACCACCACGCGGTCGCTGATCGACAACGCTTCCGACTGATCGTGCGTGACCATCACCGTGGTGGTGCCGAGCTTGCGCTGGATCTCGCGCAACTCGAACTGCATGTCCTCGCGCAGCTTGGCGTCGAGGTTCGACATCGGCTCGTCGAGCAGCAGCACCGGCGGCGCGATCACCACCGCGCGGGCGATCGCCACGCGCTGGCGCTGGCCGCCCGACAGCTCGCGCGGAAAGCGCTGCGCATACTTGTCGAGCCGCACCAGCGCGAGCGCCTCACGCACCCGCTCGGCGCGCTCCGTCTTGCCCACGCCGCGCATCTCCAGCCCGAAGCCCACGTTCTGCTCCACGCTCATGTGCGGGAACAGCGCGTAGCTCTGGAACACGATGCCGAGGCCGCGCCGGTTCGGCGCCATGCGCGTGATGTCGCGGCCGTCGAGCGTGATGGTGCCGCGCGTGGTTTCGATGAAGCCCGCGATCATCTGCAGCGTGGTGGTCTTGCCGCAGCCCGACGGGCCGAGCAGCGAGACGAACTCGCCCTTCTCGACCGACAGGCTGATGCCGGCGACGGCGTGCAGCTCGCCGAACGATTTCGAAACATCCGTCAACGTGAGGAACGACATGATCTGGCCCTTCGGTGCATCGGCACCGCCTGAAGCGATTGCATTCGATGCCGCCGACTCTATCCGGCCAATTTTTTCGACGTCAACGCAGAATTCCGGACACCGACATTAATTTTCGACTTATTCCATTGAATAGAATATTTACCGTTTGATTGACGCACGATGTTTCGCTGAACGGGTTCAGGGACATCCCGGATGGTCACCACCGATGCGCGCCGGGCCGCGACGCGGTAGAGTCGGTGCCGCGCCCGGCATGGTTCGGGCAGGATTCCGAAGAGTGGAATACGGAGAGGCGAAAGTGAAAGCACGGAAGCAGGAAAACGGAACGGGGAACGACACGGCAGGGAGCGATGCCACGGAAGCCAGCGGCACGGCCCGCGCGCCGGCCGATGCGCCCGGCGAGAATTCGTGCGGCCCCGGCGTGCTGCAACGCGCGTTCGCGTTGATCCGCGCGCTCGGCGCACACCAGGTCGAGGGCAGCCGCGTCACCACGCTGGCGCGCAGCGTGGGGCTCACGCAGGCCACCGTCCACCGGCTGCTGCAAGGGCTGATCGCCGAACAGGTGGTCGAGCAGGACGAGCGCACCAAGCGCTACCGGCTCAGTGTGGTGTTCTTCGCGATGGCCGCGCAGGCCGGCAACCCGAACGGCATGCGCACGCTGTGCCGCCCGGCCCTGCTGCGGCTGTGCGCGAGCCTCGGCGACACGATCTTCCTGCTAGTCAAGAGCAGCTTCGATGCGGTGTGTCTCGACATCTGCGAAGGGCCGTTCCCGATCCGCTCGTTCACCGGCACGATCGGCGGGCGCGTGGCGCTCGGCGTCGGCCAGGGCAGCCTGGCGATCCTGGCGTTCCAGCCCGAGGCCGAACGCGAGGAAATCATCCGTTTCAACGTGCCGCGCATGCGCGGCTACGGCGTGCTCGACGAGGTGTACCTGCGCACCGAGATCGACCGCGTGCGCGCGCTCGGCTACGCGGGCCGCAACAGCGGCGTGCTGGAGGACATGGCCGGGGTGGCCGTGCCGATCTTCGACCAGAACCGGGTGGCGGTGGGCGCACTCAGCGTCGGCACGCTGTCCACGCGGCTGACCGACGAACGGCTGCCGACCGTCGTGCAATTGCTCAAGCGCCAGGCCGACCTGCTCGGGCCGCAGATGAACCCGTTCGACGCGGCGATGCGCGACCCGATCCAGGGGCTCACACAGGTGTATTCGACGCGCGCGGCCAATGCGGTGTGAACGGCGGCGGTGTGAACAACGCCGCTCGTCAGTTCAATCGCCCGATTTCGGCAAGCTCGCGCGCGCGCCGCGCAGCCGCGCGTTCAGCGGCTCCGAGAACCGTCGAAACACCAGTTGCGCCACCACGCTCGCCACCGCCACGTAGAGCAGCAGCCACACCGGCTTCCAGGCCGTGACTATGTTCGCGCGCGTCAGCGTCTCGCGCAGCACGCCGAGCACGACGATATGGAACAGATACAGCTCGTAGCTGCGCACGCCGAAGAAACGGATGAAGTTCGACACGCCGCCGTGCTCGTCGCCATAGATGCCCGAGGCCGGCGCGCTGGCGCTCACCACGCGGTTCGCCATGCCGTACAGCAACGCGCCGGTGCCGAGCGCGATCACCGACACGCCCCACACCACCTGCCGCATGATCGGCCCCGACAGCCAGGTGGCCGCCATGACGAGCGCCGCGCCCCACGCGAGCCGGCCAAACGCGCTCGCCGACAGCGGCCGCGCCGGCAACAGGGCCACCCCGCAACCGATCGCGATCGCATCGAAGCACGACAGATAGCCATACAACGCGACGATCTCGTCGCCGGCATGCAGCCAGCGCCACACCGGCCCGACGAGCATCGGCACGACGAGCAACGGCAGCATGAAGCGCCGCCGGCACAGCAACACGCAAAGCAGCGGAAACGCCAGATAGAACACCTCCTCGACCGACAGCGACCAGAGGATGTTCATCGCGTAGTTGAAATAGCCGAGCTTCGCCATCAGCACGTTGTGCCAGAACGTCAGCACCGACAGCACGGCCAGCGCCATGCTTGCCGTGCCGGGTTTGTTGGTGAACGAATGCAGCCCGAGCGCGCCGAGCGTCGCCATGATCGCGAGCGCCAGCAGCAGGCACGGCAGGATGCGCGCGGCGCGGGTGCGATAGAACGCGAGCGGGCGCACCGCGCCGAGCGAGCCGAAGCGCCGCAGCGAGGTCGTGGTGATCAGATAGCCCGACACCACGAAGAACATCGTCACGCCGTAATTGCCGTTGCGCGCGACGGCGCGGATCGCGGCCGACAGCCACGGCGCGTCGAACGGCGTGACGTCGAGCCGGTACGTCAGATGGAAGTGCAGCAGCAGGACCGTCAGGATCGCGATGCCGCGCAGGAGATCGATGCCGGTGCTGCGGGAAGTCGAGGCCACTCGGTTGCCCTTGGAGATGGTGAGAGAGTCGCGTCGTGCGCCGCGCATTGTCCGTCATGCGCGGCGGGCGGGCCAGCGCGGCGCCGACGTGACGTCGAAAGTGGCGTGGAGCGACGTTGACGAAGCGCGCCGCGCACCGGAAGATACCGGCTCTCGCCGGCCGCGGCCACCCCGCCCCGGCTGTTCGCCCCGCTTTTGCCCTTCCCGCCATGACGCTTCGCCTTGCCATTTTCGACTTCGACGGCACCCTCGCCGATTCCTACCCCGTGTTCGCCGATGCACTGAGCGGCCTGGCCGAACGGCACGGCTTTCGCGCGCCCGACGCCGCCACGCTCGACCGGATGCGCGGCATGAGCGCGATGGAAGTGCTCGGCGAGCTGGCGCTGCCGTTCTGGAAAGCGCCGGCCGTCCTGAGCGATGCCCGCAAGCGGATGGCCGAACGGATCGGCGAAGTCGCGCCGGTCGCCACCGTGATCGACACGCTCGGCGCGCTGATCGACCGGCAGGTCGCGGTGGCCGTGGCCACCTCGAATTCGGTCGAGAACGTGCGCGCCGTGCTCGGCGACGCGCTGGTCGACCGTTTCGCGGCCGTCGAATGCAGTTCGTCGCTGTTCGGCAAATCGCAGCGCCTGCGCACCGTGCTCGATGCGACCGGCATCGACGCCACGCAGGCGATCTTCATCGGCGACGAAGTGCGCGACGCCGAAGCGGCCGCCGGCATCCCCGGGCTGCGCTTCGGCGCGGTGGCGTGGGGCTATACGAAGCTCGACGCGCTGCTGGCGGCCAAGCCGACGGCGGTATTTCACGCGCCGGCCGACTGGCTCGCGCTGGCTGCCTGAGTCGCGACCGTGCCCGGCATTCCGGCCGGCACCTGGCTCGACGAGGACGCTGGCTGGCGCGCGGGGTTCGCCGCGCGGTCGATCCTGAGCCTGTTGGTGTTCGGTGCCGCGCTCGGCTCGGTGCCCCGGGCCTCGATGTAAGTAGCGGCAGGCCCGTTCGGCCCCACCACCGCCCTCACAGCAAATCGGCGCGCAACTCCCGCACGCCGCGCCCGAGCCGCTGCCGCAACAACGAGCGCAGCGTCGCGCCATCCCCGTAACCGACCTCGGCCGCGATCGCCTCGAGGTCGGCGTTGCCGCCGCGAATCAGCGATTGCGCGTGCTCCACGCGCAAGTCCTGGAAATACGCGAGCGGCGACTTTCCCAGCACTTCCTGGCACCGGCGCTGCAACGAGCGCGTGCTGATCGCGAGCGCGCTCGCCGCCTCCTGCAGCGAGAAGCCGGTGCGCAGGTTCTGGCGCGACCACTGCTCGAAGCGCTGGATCAGCGGATCGGCCTGCGCGAGGTGGTTCGGGATGATGTACGCGGCCTGCGACGAGCGGATATCGGCCAGCAGATAGCGCGACACCAGCGTCGCCAGCTCGGGGCTGACCGTGCGCACCAGCCACAGCGCCAGATCGAGGTGCCCCAGCGCCGCGCCAGCCGTCGCGCCGATGTCGGTCGGCACCAGCATCCGCGATTCGTCGAGCCGCACGGCCGGATAGCGCTGCCGGAACAGCGGCGCGAGCCCCCAGTTGGTGGTGGCCTCGCGGCCGTCGAGCAGCCCCGCTTCCGCCACGATGAACGTGCCGAGGCACGAGGCCGCCAGGCGCACGCCATCGGCGTGCCACGCCAGCAGTTGCGCACGCGCATCGAGCACGTCGGGCCGCGACAGCGACTCGATCAGCTCGTCGGGCATGGTGGTGGCCAGCGCCGGCACGATCGCCCAATCGGGCTTCGGCCGATCCCCGATCGGCTGCACCGGCACCGCCAGCCCGTGGCGCGAATGCACCTTCTTGCGCACCCCCACCACGGACACATCGAAACTCGGCGTGCCGCCCATCAAGCGGGCCGACAGTTTGTTGGCGACGAGAAACGCGTCGAGCGTGACGGACAGCCCCGTATCGAACAATCCATCGAGGGCGAGCACGGCGATGCGCATGGCGTAAATACCTCCAAAGTTGGCGTTTGTGACTGTACCAGCGAAGTGCCCCGCTGCCTATACTGGCCTCCATTCCGAGCCGCACATTCCGCTGCGGCCCGCATTAGAGGACTCACCGATGACCGATCTCGTCAGCACCACCATTGCCGCGCACGGCGGCCTCGACGCCTGGCAGCGCGTCGAGCGGATTTCCGCGAACTTCCGCGCCGAAGGCATGAGCTTCAAGCAGCGCGGGCCGGTCGCGGAAGCGGACAACGACCAATCAGCAGCTCATATGCCTCATGAGCTTTGACCGCGCGGCAGAGAACCGACATATGATCCAGCCTTCATCGCTTCGTTTCGACAGCTGATTCAAGAAAAGGAAAAGAACATGACATTGACGTTTAGGCGCAAGGACGGCACCTTTCTTCAGCCGGTTGCCGACGAGGGCGCAGCAGCGACAGGTAAGGCCCGCGACGCTCTCATGCTGGACGGGGCGCTCACCATCGCTTCACCGCAAGCGGCGGCGTCACTCTACAAAGAGCAGGCAGTGGACCCGGTGGCCAACGTCGCGACAACGGCGGACGACACACCGCGCAAAGCATGGCTCGGCGGGGCTAAGAATGCATACGATCCATTCATCCTGAACTGGTCGGGCACGCTGAGTTCGCGGTATGACTGGGTCGCGCTAGGGTTCTACCGAGGCAGTGTCGGCTACGTATTTTCGGGCTCGCTCCAGAACGGCTGGCAGTGGGCCACCAAGGGTAGCCCCTACGTCACCAGCTATTCACCCTACGACATCTCGCAACGCGGCGGCGGGGCGGAGCAGGCGATTTATTTCATCTGGAGCGCCGCCTACAACATGTACATCGAGGTGTAAGCGCCGCTTGGATGGCGTGACCACTTTTCGTGGTCTCCGAGCGCTGCCGGCACGGTTTCCTGTTAGGTAAAACCAGACGGGATGTTAACCGGCCCCAAACTTGATTTCGCAACGGCGCTTCTCAATCGAAGTGCACCGAATCCGCGCTTTGCCGGCGGCACGCCGAGAGGATCGGGCCGATCGCCGCCGAGCTTTGCACCCCGGGCAGGTATTGCAGCAGGCAGCTGTGATAGGCCTGCTCGGTGGGCGTCAACATGCTCCACTGGCGGTAAAGCTGGTCGCAGGAATTGCGCAGCAGCCCGACGACGTTTCGGTTCCAGGTGGTCGACAGCGAACGCAGGATGCAGGCGTCGTAGTTGGCTTGCTCGTTGAACGCGAAGGCCGGGCTGGCGGCGGCAGCGAGCGCCGAAACCAGCACGGCGCGGACGATGGCTTGACGAAGCGGAATCATGAGCGCGGGGTGTCCCTGTTCGTGGATCGACAGGGCGCGCCGGCAAGGTGGCGCGCCTCGTCTGTTCTGAACGCCTGAGCGCCCCGCGTTATTCCCTGAACGGGGCGTTTTTTACACCGCCCCAACCCGCCTCAAACCGGCGACGGATTGCGCTCCGCGAACCCTTCCTGGTGCCAGTACGGATAAGCCGGCCGCGTGCGGCTCGCCTCATCGAGCTTCTTGACCTGCTCCGGCGTCAGATTCCAGCCCACCGCGCCCAGGTTCTGCCGCAACTGCTCCTCGTTGCGCGCCCCGATCAGCACGGTCGCCACGGTCGGGCGTTGCAGCAGCCAGTTCAGCGCGATCTGCGTGATCGTCTTGCCGGTTTCCTCGGCCACTTCGTCGAGCGCATCGATCACGCGGTACAGGTATTCGTCCGGCACCGGCGGGCCGGCGTCGGCCGTCTTGTGCAGGCGGCTGGTGGCCGGCAGCGGCTGGCCGCGACGGATCTTGCCGGTCAGGCGGCCCCAGCCGAGCGGGCTCCACACCACCGCGCCCACGCCCTGGTCGGCGCCGAGCGGCATCAGTTCCCATTCGTAATCGCGGCCGATCAGCGAGTAATACGTCTGGTTCGCCACGTAACGCGGGTAGCCGTAGCGGTCGGCCACGTCGAGCGATTTCATCAAATGCCAGCCCGAGAAGTTCGACACGCCCGTGTAGCGGATCTTGCCCGCGCGCACCAGATCGTCGAGCGTCGATAGCACTTCCTGTACCGGCGTGCGCGCGTCGAAACCGTGCAATTGGAACAGATCGATGTAATCCGTTTGAAGGCGCGTGAGCGCGGCGTCGACAGCCTTGATCAGATGGAAGCGCGACGAGCCGACGTTGTTCGGGCCGTCGTCGAAGCGGAACGTCGCCTTGGTCGAGATCAGCACCTTGTCGCGACGGCCCTTGAGCGCCTCGCCGAGAATCGATTCGGATACGCCTTTCGAATAGATGTCGGCGCTGTCGAACATGGTGAGGCCGGCGTCGAGGCAGATGTCCACGAGCTTGCGGGCTTCGGCCACGTCGGTCGCGCCCCATGCCTCGAAGAATTCGCCGGAGCCGCCGAACGTGCCGGTGCCGAAGCTCAGTACC
>NZ_BAAILN010000151.1:0-7528 GCF_054589155.1 Burkholderia sp. 3C | reverse complement strand
GCGACGGCAGGCTGCCGTCGCCGGGGCTGTAAACCTAGCGCAACTCGGAAAATCGTGCAGGCGGCCCGCGAGCCGGCTCAGGCGCGCGGCTTCAGCGTCAGCCGCGCGGCGAGGCCGCCGCCGTCGCGATTGCGAAGCGTGAGCGTGGCGTTCATGGCCTGCGCCAGTTGCCGCGCGATCGCCAGCCCCAGCCCGGTGCCGCCGGTGCCGCGATTGCGTGACGTCTCGATCCGCACGAACGGCTCGAACACGGCGTCGAGCGACGCCTCGGGGATGCCCGGCCCGCGATCGAGCACGGCGATCTCGGCGCCGCCAGCGGGCGTCAAGGTCAACTCGACTTGCGCCGCGCCGCCGAACTTCAGCGCGTTGTCGACCAGGTTGCCGATCACGCGCCGCAGCGCCTGCGGCGGCGCATCGAGCGATAGGTCGGTGCGTTTCGCGAAATCGACGTCCTGCCCGGCATCGAGGTAATCGCACACGATGCTGTCGAGCAACGCGTCGAGGTCGATGCGGCGCGCCGCCTCGGACGTGCTGTGCACGGTTCGCGCATAGGCCACGCCCTCCTTCACGAGCTGGCCCATTTCCTCCAGGTCCTGCCGCAGCTTGGCGGCCTGCGTTTCGTCGTCCATCACGTCGACGCGCAGCCGCATGCGCGTGATCGGCGTCTGCAGATCGTGCGAGATCGCGGCCAGGATCTGCATGCGCTCGGCTGTATACGTGGCGATGCGGTCCTGCATCGCGTTGAACGCGCGCGCGGCGCGCGCCACCTCGGACGGCCCCGATTCGGGCAGGCGCTCGCCCTTGAGGTCGGGGCCGAGCGCATCGGCGGCGTCGGCCAGCGCGTGCAGCGGACGGGTGGCGAGCCGCACCGCGATCCAGCAGCAGGCGGCCAGCACGGCAAGCTGCAACAGCAGCACCACGGGCAGCCAGCCCGACAGCGGAATGCCCGACATCGGATGCATGTCGATCGTCAGCGGCGTGCCGTCACTGAGCTTCAGGTGCACCTGCATGTGTTCGGTGTCGCCGGGGATCTCGTTGGCGGTGACGGCATAGGTGCGGCCGATGCCGTCGGTGATCGAGCGCTCGACGCGCGCCGACAGCGCGGCGTCCACCGGGCCGCCCGGCTCGCCCGGCCCCAGTTCGAAGCGGTAGCTGCGGCGCGCCAGGCGCGGCAGCCACGCGGCGCGCTCGCCGGGCGGCAGATGGTCGAGCAGCGCGACCGACGCCACCACCTCGCGCTCGATGTAACCCATCATCAGCGTGGTGGTGGCCTGGTCGCGCTCGGTCAGCGTCAGCCAGAACGACAGCATCTGCGCGACGGCGAGGCCCACGCAGAGGATCAGCGCGAGCCGCGCGAACATCGAGCGCGGCCCGTGCAGGCGGCCCAGGCGGCGGAAACCGTGGAGCGGATTCATGCGGGCTCGTCGATCGACGTGACCGACGACGAGAACACATAGCCCTCGCTGCGCAGCGTCTTGATGTAGCGCGGCTCGCGCGCGGTGTCGCGCAAACGCTGGCGCAGGCGGCTGACCAGCAGGTCGATCGAGCGGTCGAACGCGTCGGCCTGGCGGCCCTGCGTGAGGTTCAGCAACTGATCGCGCGTCAGCACGCGCTGCGGGTTGTCGAGGAACACGCGCAGCAGCCGGTATTCCGCGCCGCTCAGGGCCACCATCGTGCCGGCCTCGTCGAGCAGATGGCGGCCGGTGGTGTCGAGCCGCCAATCGCCGAACGCCAGCCATTGCGCGGCCTCGCTGACCTGCATGCCGGGCGGCAGCATGCGCGTGCGGCGCAGCACCGAGCGGATTCGCGCATACAGCTCGCGCACCGCGAACGGCTTGGTCAGGTAATCGTCGGCGCCCATTTCGAGGCCGACGATGCGGTCGGTTTCCTCGTCGCGCGCGGTCAGCATCACCACCGGCACGGCGCGATGCTTGCCGGCGCGCAGTTCGCGGCACAGCACCAGGCCGTCGTCGCCGGGCATCATCACGTCGAGCACGATCAGGTCCGGCGCGCCGTTTTCCAGCGCGGCGCGCATCTCGCGGCCGTTGGCGGCCAGCGAAATGCGCATGCCGTTCTTCTCCAGATACTGGCCGACCAGTTCGCGGATGCCGCGATCGTCGTCGACGATCAGCACGTGGTCCGGGCGCTCGGTGTTCATGCGCGGGCCTCGCGGCGGCGCGTCACGGCCAGCCCGCGCGCGCCGACGGTGTGGCACGCGTGCGGGTGCGCCAGCTCGGCGGCGAACCCGCCGGCCAGGAACGCGACGATCGCGAGCAGGCGCTGCAACGGGTGACGGGCGGGTTTCATGCGTCCTCCACGACGGATTGCGCCGCGCCGTTGGCCACGCTGAATGCCAGCGCGTACGGATCGACGCCGTCGAGGCAGCCGATGTTCACGCGCCAGCGCAGCGGATCGAGGCGCGTCTGGTGAAACGGGTAGATGCCGCAATGGCGGCAGAAGTAATGCTTCGCCACGCGGGTGTTGAACTGGTATTCGGTCAGCGCGTCCTCGCCGGCCAGGATCGTCAGGTCCTCGCGGGCCACCATCGACGACATCAGCGCGCCCTTGCGGCGGCACAGGCTGCAATTGCAGCGCACGGCCGGATCGAGCGCGGCGCGCACCGAGAAACGCACCGTGCCGCAGTGGCAGGCGCCCAGATAGGTTTCGACATGGGGTTCGGCGTGAGACTCGGCATGAGACTCGGCATTCATCGTGTGCACTCCTTGGCGATCGGGAATGGACCGATTTATAGCCGATCGCGCGCTGCGTTTTGTGTCGCAATGTATCTGAATTCCGCTCCGACACACAACATTGCACGGGCGTGGCGCGGCGCAAACATGGCCGATACAACCGGGCGTTCCAATGGCTTCATCGCCACTCGACGCCCAAGGAGGCTCCCCGTCATGCGACCGCTCACCCGCTTCTGGCCCTTCGCCGCGGCCCTGGCCGCCTGCTTCGCCGTGATCGCGGCCAGCCGCCCGCCTGCGTTTGCCGCCGGAACCACCGGCACCACCGGCCTCACCGCGCCGGCCGGCATTGCCACCACCGCGCCCGAGCTGGCCGGCATCGGCCACTGGCTCAACGGCCCGCCGCAGACCCTGGCGAGCCTGCGCGGCAAGGTGGTGCTGGTGGATTTCTGGACTTATACCTGCATCAACTGCATCCACACGCTGCCGCACGTCGAAGCGTGGTACGAGAAATACCGCTCGCAGGGGCTGGCGGTGATCGGCGTGCATACGCCCGAATACCCGTTCGAGCGCAGCACCGCGAACGTGGGCGACGCGATCGGCCGCTTCGGGCTGACCTATCCGGTCGCGCAGGACAACGACTACGCCACCTGGCGCGCCTACGGCAACCAGTACTGGCCGGCGTTCTACCTGATCGACCAATCGGGGAAGATCGTCTATCGCCATTTCGGCGAGGGCGATTATGCGCAGACCGAGGCCGAAATCGTGCGGCTGCTGGGGCAACCCGCCAACCCGGCGGCAGCCACGACGGAGAACCCGCCCGTGGCCCGGCTCGCAAGCTGATCGGGGCCCGAAATGCAACACGGGCGGCCGGCCGTATCGGCCAGCCGCCCGTGGCGGATCGCTTGCCCGAAGGTTCAAACGTTCGAACCTTCAGGCGTTCGGTGCTTCAGAACCCGAGATCCGGGCCGCCCGGCGCGCCGCCGTGGCCGGCCGGCGCCGTGGCCGCCTTCGGCGCTTCGAACACGCTGGCGTCGGTCGTCAGCAGCAGGCCCGCCACCGAAGCCGCGTTCTGCAGCGCCGTGCGCGTCACCTTGGTCGGATCGAGCACGCCCGATTCGACCAGATCGCCGTACTCGCCGGTCGCGGCGTTGTAGCCGAAGTTGCCCGAGCCCTCGGCCACCTTCGCCACCACCACGCTGGCTTCCTCGCCGGCATTCGCCACGATCTGGCGCAGCGGTTCCTCCAGCGCGCGCAGCACGATCTTCACGCCGGCGTCCTGGTCCGCATTGATGCCGCGCACCTCGCGGATCGCCTGCCGCACGCGGATCAGCGCCACGCCGCCGCCCGGCACGATGCCTTCCTCGACAGCCGCGCGCGTGGCGTGCAGCGCGTCGTCCACGCGGTCCTTCTTCTCCTTGACCTCGATCTCGGTCGCACCGCCCACCTTGATCACCGCCACGCCGCCGGCCAGCTTGGCCACGCGCTCCTGGAGCTTCTCGCGGTCGTAGTCGGACGAGGCATCCTCGATCTGGATGCGGATCTGCTTGACGCGCGCCTCGATCGACGCCTTGTCGCCGGCGCCATCGATCACAGTGGTGTTTTCCTTGCCCACCTCGATGCGCTTGGCCTGGCCCAGTTCGGCCAGCGTCGCCTTCTCCAGCGTCAGGCCGGTTTCCTCGGCGATCACCTGGCCGCCGGTCAGGATCGCGATGTCCTCGAGCAGCGCCTTGCGGCGGTCGCCGAAGCCCGGCGCCTTGACGGCCACCGTCTTCAGGATGCCGCGGATGTTGTTGACCACCAGCGTGGCCAGCGCCTCGCCTTCCACGTCCTCGGCAATGATCAGCAGCGGACGGCCCGCCTTGGCGACCTGTTCGAGCACCGGCAGCAAGTCGCGGATGTTCGACACCTTCTTGTCGTGCAGCAGGATGTACGGGTTGTCGAGAATCGCGACCTGGCGATCCGGGTTGTTGACGAAGTACGGCGACAGGTAGCCGCGATCGAATTGCAGGCCTTCCACCACGTCCAGTTCGTCGGCCAGCGATTTGCCGTCCTCGACGGTGATCACGCCTTCCTTGCCCACGCGGTCGATCGCCTCGGCGATGCGCTGGCCGATCGATTCCTCGCCGTTGGCCGAGATCGTCGCGACCTGCGCGATTTCGAGACTGGTGGTGGTCGGCTTGCTGATCTTCTTCAGTTCCTCGACGGCGGCCAGCACGGCCTTGTCGATGCCGCGCTTCAGGTCGAGCGGGTTCAGGCCCGCCGCCACGTATTTCTGGCCTTCGCGCACGATCGCCTGCGCCAGCACGGTGGCCGTGGTGGTGCCGTCGCCGGCCGTGTCGCTGGTCTTGGAAGCCACTTCCTTGACCAGTTGCGCGCCGATGTTCTGCAGCTTGTCGGCCAGTTCGATTTCCTTGGCGACCGACACGCCGTCCTTGGTCACGATCGGCGCGCCGAAGCTGCGCTCCAGCACCACGTTGCGGCCCTTCGGCCCGAGCGTGACCTTGACGGCATCCGCCAGCACGTTGACGCCTTCGATCAGCTTTGCGCGGTTGACGTCGCCAAATACGATTTCTTTTGCAGCCATATGGGTTTCTCTCAGGTTCAGACGTTGACGACCGCGACGATGTCTTCCTCGCGCAGCACCAGCAGTTCGATGTTGTTGACCTTGACCGTCTGCCCGGCGTACTTGCCGAACAGCACGCGATCGCCGGTCTTCAGATCCGGTTCGATGCGGCGGCCGTCGGTGTCGCGCCGGCCCGGGCCGACGGCGATCACTTCGCCCTGATCCGGCTTCTCGGCGGCGCTGTCGGGCAGCACGATGCCCGACGCCGTCTTGGTTTCCTGGTCGAGCCGTTTGACGATCACGCGATCATGCAGCGGACGAAGACTCATCGTTGCGTTCCTCTCGGTTGGATGCGGTGGGTTTGGCACTCGTCATGGGCGAGTGCTGATGAGGCCCAGTATAAAAACGGGGCGTTCACCGATCCAATAACGGATACGCGGATGGATATGAAAGCGAGGAAGTATGGTTATCGCGGGCAGCGATAAGCGGGGGGCCACGGTGGCGGCCCGGAAGCACGAGCCGATCGGGGCCGCCGCGGCAAGCGAACGCGGCCCCGGCGCGAACGCACGGGGCCGACGCAACAGTGCCGCTCAGGCCGTGAAATCAGGCCGTGAAGCCGGCCACCGCGTGCGGTACATACGGCGCTTCGAGCGTGGCGATCTCGGCGTCGGTCAACTTCAGTTCGAGCGCGGCCAGCGCGTCCGTCAGATGATGCGGCTTCGAAATCCCGACGATCGGCGCGGTCACGCCCGGCTTCTGCGAGACCCAGGCCAGCGCGACCTGCGCGCGCGGCACGTTGCGCGCGGCGGCCACCTCGGCCACGGCCTCGATCACCGCGCGGTCGGCATGCGCCGTGGCCGCGTACAGGCGGGTGCTGACATTGTCGCTGTCCTGGCGCGCCGAGCTTTCGTCCCAGTTGCGCGTGAGGCGGCCGCGCGCCAGCGGGCTCCACGGGATCACCGCAACGCCCTGATCCACGCACAGCGGCATCATTTCGCGCTCTTCCTCGCGGTACAGCAGGTTCAGGTGGTTCTGCATGCCGACGAATTCGGTCCAGCCGTTCTGGCGCGAGAGGTAGAGCGCCTTCGCGAACTGCCACGCCGCCATCGACGACGCGCCGATATAGCGCGCCTTGCCCGCCTTCACCACGTCGTGCAGCGCTTCGAGCGTCTCCTCGATCGGCGTGCCCGGATCGAAGCGGTGGATCTGGTACAGGTCGACGTAATCGGTGCCGAGCCGCTTCAGGCTGTGGTCGATCTCGGAGAGGATCGCCTTGCGCGACAGGCCCGCGCCGTTCGGCCCCGGGCGCATGCGGTTGTAGACCTTGGTGGCGATCACCACGTCGTCGCGCTTTGTGTATTCGCGCAGTGCGCGGCCGACGATCTCCTCCGAGGTGCCGTCCGAGTACATGTTGGCGGTGTCGAAGAAGTTGATGCCGGCTTCGATCGCCTGGCGAATGATCGGGCGGCTGTCGTCCTCGGACAGCGTCCAGGCGTGATTGCCGCGCGTCGCATCGCCGAAGGTCATGCAGCCGAGCACCAGTTTCGAGACTTCCAGGCCGGTCCGGCCGAATTTCACGTATTCCATGACTACCTCGTTGAAGGGTGATTTGCGCGGAATCATGCCCGATTCCGCGAATAGATGCGTCGATGTGACGCACAAGGCTAAGTACGTTTCGCGCAAAGCCAACCCAACTACTTCTTTTCTGCGAGCTTTCGATCTATCTACAATACGCGGCCATGATTCGACTTCGCCATCTGCTCGCGCGGCGCGTGACGAATCCGGCAGTGGCCGCGTTGCTGCTGCTGATCGTCGCGTTCCGCCTGCTGCTTCCGCCCGGCCTGATGCTCGCCACGAGCACGCGCGCGGAAGCGGCCGGGTTCGTGATCTGCGGCGGTCATGGCGCGCTGTTTGACGAGACGGCCCCACGCGGCGTCAGCGTCGATCACGCCGCGCAGGCTGCTGCCGCCGATCTGGCCGCGGCGCTGACCGGCTCCCCGCCGCCGTCGGCCCACCCACATGGCAGCGATCTCTGCCCGTTCAGCGCGGCGCTCGGCATCGGCCTGGCCACGGTGCTGCCGATGCCGGCCTACTGGCTGCGCATCGCCACCGGCAACCACCCGCCGCGCCTGGCCCAGCCCATCCGCCCGGGCAACGACCCCGCCCGCGGCCCGCTCGGCGCCCGCGCCCCACCCGCCCCGCTGCATTCCTGAGCCCACTGTCCGGACCTCGACCGTCCCGTAGCTTCGCGCGTTTGATCGCCGCGCGACGGGCC
>NZ_BAAILN010000150.1:0-330 GCF_054589155.1 Burkholderia sp. 3C | reverse complement strand
TCAGCAGCTTGTCGTTCAGCTTTTTCCAATCGGCTTCCTCGCTGAAATCCGCCACGTAGTGCGTCAGATTGGCGGCCTCGGGCGCGAAACCATTGGGCACTGCACCGCCGTTCATCGCAGCGGCCACATCCAGTTTCTGCATCCGTGGTTCGGGATGTTTTTCCAGATCCGAGAGCACCTGCGCACTGAAGCGATAGCGGGTAAAAGCCATCCACACATGCGGCACGTATTTCGGCCCCGAAATGGCAATCGTTTGTGCCGCCGAATCGCTGTGTATCGGCCAGCCGCATGTCTTGTTCAGCGGTTGGTCCATCGGCTTCGGCGGAACAT
>NZ_BAAILN010000149.1:0-206 GCF_054589155.1 Burkholderia sp. 3C | reverse complement strand
GACGACGGCAAGGCGGTCGCTGCGGTGACGTACGACGGTCCCGCGAAGGACAAGGTGACGTTGGCTGGAGCGAGCGGCACGACGCTGTCGAACGTGAAGGCCGGCGCGCTGACGGAAACGAGCACGGACGCAGTCAACGGTGCTCAATTGTTCGCCACGAACAAAAATTTGAAAGATAGCGGCTTGGTGGGCGATGACGGCAAGGT
>NZ_BAAILN010000148.1:139351-150114 GCF_054589155.1 Burkholderia sp. 3C | reverse complement strand
TGATAACGCTGGGGGCTAAAAGCCTTACTGGGCGGGCTTGAGAGGGGGTTGGGAGGTGAAACTTGGGGAAGGTTTGGGGCTTGACTGGTCCCCCCGACAGGAATCGAACCTGTATCTAGCGCTTAGGAGGCGCTTGTTCTATCCATTGAACTACGGGGAGCGGATAGGGCGCCGGTGACGGCGCCGCGATTCAGCGGGGCAGAGTATAGCAAAGCTTCCCGCCCCTAAAACGGCCGTCAAGCGCGTCCGCCCGCAACCTCACCGCAAAATCAAAAATCCACCACCACGAAATCCTCCTTGCCCACATCGCACAGCGGGCAGCGCCAATCCGACGGGATGTCGGCGAAGCGCGTGCCGGCCGGGATGCCTTCGTCGGGCAGGCCTTCCTGTTCGTTGTAGATCCAGCCGCAGATCAGGCAGACCCAGCTTTGGTATTCGACGACTTCGCTCATGATGACGATCGGAAAATAGTGCGGAAACAGTGAAAATTGTGCAGCGGCTGGCCGGCAGACCGCGCAATATACCCGAAACGCCCGGCCGCCCAGCCTGCGCCCGATCAACCTTCGCCGCACCGTCGCGCGCGGCTCGCCATCCGGCCAACTTAGAACCACCCCCGATGCCCGTTACAATGGGCGCTTCCGAATCCCTCTCATCGCCGCTCCCCCCATGTCGCTCTATTCCATTACCGGCGCGCAGCTTGCGTTCGGTCACGTCGCGTTGCTCGATCACGCGGAATTCTCGCTCGAAGCCGGCGAGCGCGTCGGCCTCATCGGCCGCAACGGCGCGGGCAAGTCCTCGCTGCTGAAGATCGTCGCGGAGCTCGCGCGTCCCGACGACGGCCTGGTCACCCGCCAGCAGGATCTGGTGACGGTCTACGTGTCGCAGGAGCCCGAATTCGAGCCGGGGCTGTCGGTGTTCGACGCGGTTGCGGGCGGCCTCACGCATATCCAGGCGCTGCTCGACGAGTTCGACACGGTCGCGCACGGGCTCGCGGACGAGCCGGAAGGCGCCGGGCACGACGCGCTGATGGCGCGCATGAACACGCTGCAGGCGGCGCTCGACATGGCCGATGGCTGGAACTGGCGCACCCGCGTGGCCACCACGCTGGCGCAGATCGGCCTCGACGGCGAACTGCTGGTGGAAGCGCTGTCGGGCGGCATGAAGAAGCGCGTGGCGCTGGCTCGCGCGCTGGTGCTGCAGCCCGACGTGCTGTTGCTCGACGAACCCACCAACCACCTCGATTTCGAAGGCATCCGCTGGCTGGAAGAACTGCTGATCTCGCAGCGCTCGAGCGTGCTGTTCATCACCCACGATCGCGCGTTCCTCGATCGCGTCGCCACCCGCATCGTCGAGCTCGATCGCGGCCGGCTGCTGTCCTATCCCGGCAACTTCTCGCAATATCAAACGCGCAAGGAGCAGCAGCTGGAAGTCGAGCGCGTCGAGAATGCGAAGTTCGACAAGCTGCTGGCACAGGAAGAAGTCTGGATCCGCAAGGGCGTGGAAGCGCGCCGCACGCGCAGCGTGGGCCGCATCGCGCGGCTCGTGGACATGCGCAACGAGCGCGCCGAACGCCGCAATTCGCAGGGCAACGTGCGCCTCGACGTGGCGCAGGGCGAGAAGTCGGGCAAGATCGTCGCGGAGCTGACCGACGTCACGATTCGCTACGACGGCCGCACCTTCATCGATACCTTCTCCAGCACCGTGATGCGCGGCGACAAGATCGGCCTGATCGGCCCGAACGGCGTCGGCAAGACCACCATGCTGAAGCTGATCCTCGGCGAACTCACGCCGGACGAAGGCAAGGTCCGCACCGGCACCAACCTGCAGGTGGCGTACTTCGACCAGATGCGCGCGCAGCTCGATCTCGACAAGAGCCTCGCCGATACCATCAGCCCCGGCAGCGAATGGGTGGAAGTGGCGGGCACCAAGAAGCATGTGATGAGCTATCTCGGCGATTTCCTGTTCGCGCCGGAGCGCGCGCGCTCGCCGGTGCGCTCGCTGTCGGGCGGTGAACGCAACCGCCTGCTGCTGGCGCGCCTGTTCGCACGGCCGGCCAACGTGCTGGTGCTCGACGAACCGACCAACGACCTCGACATCCCCACGCTCGAACTGCTCGAAGAGCTGCTGGCCGACTACGACGGCACGGTGCTGCTGGTCAGCCACGATCGCGCCTTCCTCGACAACGTGGTCACCTCGGTGATCGCGTCGGAAGGCAACGGCGCCTGGCGCGAATACGTCGGTGGCTTCACCGACTGGCAAACCCAGCACGCGCGCTCGAAGGATCTGGCCCGGCAACAGGAAGTTGCCGCGCGCGCGCCCGCGCCCGCCGCCGCGCCGAAGGACGACGCCGGCAAGAACGCGGCGAGCCGCAACATCCAGCGCCCGGTCAAGCTGTCGTTCAACGACCAACGCGAACTCGACAATTTGCCCCAGAAGATCGCGGCGATCGAAGCCGAGCAGGCCGAGATCAACGCGAAACTCGAAGACGGCACGATCTTCGCGCGCGACGCGAAGGAAGGCACGCGCCTGACCGAACGCTTCGCCACGCTCGACAACGAACTGCTCGTCGCGCTCGAACGCTGGGAAGAACTCGAGGCCAAGCGCAAGCCGTCATGATCGCGCGCGCAAGGAACCAGTAAAATACGCCGCGTTCCGGCCCCGGCGTCGCATGCGGCGCCGCCCGATTTCGGAGCAGTCGCGTCAGCGCATTGTTTCGATTGGCTTTTTTATCGAATTCAACGTTTTGTCCACGATGTTGTCCACACGATCTGGGGATAAACATCGCGGACGATGGATGAACTAGCGCCTATGTCCACGAAAAAGCCCGCAGCGGCCTATAGCGAAGCATCGATCAAGGTGCTGAAGGGTCTCGAACCCGTCAAGCAGCGGCCCGGTATGTACACGCGTACCGAAAACCCGCTGCACATCATCCAGGAAGTCATCGACAACGCCTCCGACGAGGCGCTCGGCGGCCACGGCAAGCAGATCACGGTCACGCTGCATGCGGATCAGTCGGTCTCGGTCGAGGACGACGGCCGCGGCATTCCGTACGGCATGCACCCGGACGAAGGCGTGCCGGTGGTCGAAATCGTTTTCACGCGCCTGCATGCCGGCGGCAAGTTCGACAAGGCGGCCGGTGGCGCCTACACGTTCTCCGGCGGCCTGCACGGCGTGGGCGTGTCGGTCACCAACGCGCTGGCCACGCGCCTCGACGTCACGGTCTGGCGCGACGGCAAGATCGCCGAACTCGGCTTCGCGCACGGCGACGTGGTCAAGCCGCTCGTCACGCAGGCGGCCGGCCGCGGCGAGAAGAAGTCGGGCACGCGCGTGCGCGTCTGGCCGGATGGCAAGTATTTCGATTCGCCGAACCTGCCGGCCGGCGAACTGCAGCGCCTGCTGCGCTCGAAGGCGGTGCTGCTGCCGGGCGTCGAAGTGGTGCTGATCACCGAGAAAACCGGCGAGCGTCAGGTCTGGAAGTACCAGGACGGCCTGCGCGGCTATCTGCTCGACGAAATGAACGGCAGCGAGCTGCTGATCCCGCTGTTCGAGGGCGAACGCTTCGCCGATTCGAAAAGCTCGGGCGACGATACCTTTGCCGACGGCGAAGGCGCATCGTGGGTGGTGGCCTGGAGCGAGGAAGGTTCGCTCACGCGCGAATCCTACGTGAACCTGATTCCGACACCAGCGGGCGGCACGCATGAATCGGGGCTGCGCGACGGCCTCTATCAGGCGGTCAAGAGCTTCGTCGAGCTGCACAACCTGCAGCCGAAGGGCGTCAAGCTGCTGGCCGAGGACGTGTTCGCGCGCGTGTCGTTCGTGCTGTCGGCAAAGGTGCTCGATCCGCAGTTCCAAGGCCAGATCAAGGAGCGTCTGAACAGCCGCGACGCCGTCAAGCTGGTGTCGTCGTTCTCGCGCCCGGCGCTCGAACTGTGGCTGAACCAGCACGTCGAGCACGGCAAGAAGCTGGCCGATCTGGTCATCAAGCAGGCGCAGGCGCGCACGCGCGCCGGCCAGAAGGTCGAGAAGCGCAAGAGCTCGGGCGTGGCGGTGCTGCCCGGCAAGCTGACCGACTGCGAAACGCAGGACATCACGCGCAACGAACTGTTCCTGGTCGAGGGCGATTCGGCCGGCGGTTCGGCCAAGATGGGCCGCGACAAGGAATATCAGGCGATCCTGCCGCTGCGCGGCAAGGTGCTGAACACCTGGGAAACCGAGCGCGACCGCCTGTTCGCGAACAACGAGGTGCACGACATCTCGGTGGCGATCGGTGTCGATCCGCACAGCCCCGACGACAACGTCGACCTGTCGAACCTGCGCTACGGCAAGATCTGCATCCTGTCGGACGCGGATGTCGACGGCGCGCACATCCAGGTGCTGCTGCTCACGCTGTTCTTCAAGCATTTCCCGCAACTGATCGAGCGCGGCCACGTGTGCGTGGCGCGTCCGCCGCTGTTCCGCGTCGATGCGCCGGCGCGCGGCAAGAAGCCCGCGCAGAAGCTCTACGCGCTCGACGACGGCGAGCTCGAGGCGATCCTCGACAAGCTGCGCAAGGACGGCGTGCGCGACACGCAATGGTCGATCAGCCGCTTCAAGGGCCTCGGCGAAATGAGCGCCGAGCAGCTGTGGGACACCACCATGAATCCCGATACGCGCCGCCTCACGCCGGTCGCGCTCGGCGGGCTCGATTACGACGCCACGGTATCGCGCATGACGATGCTGATGGGCAAGGGCGAGGCGTCCGCACGTCGCGGCTGGCTCGAGGAAAAGGGCAACGAGGTCGAGGTGGATATCTGAACGGCGTGACTCGCGCCGCGCACCCGATGCGCCGCGCGGCACGCCGGCCGAGCCGCCCCTGAACCGATACGGAAGCGATACCAGATGGACGACAACACCCCCGATTTTTTCGATGAACCGCCCAAGCCGCCCGAAGGCGGCGATGTCCTGACGCTCGGCGATTACGCCGAGAGCGCCTACCTCAGCTACGCGGTCAGCGTCGTCAAGGGCCGCGCGCTGCCGGATGTCTGCGATGGCCAGAAGCCGGTCCAGCGCCGCATTCTGTTCGCGATGAGCGAGATGGGCCTCGGCAACAACGCCAAGCCCGTGAAGTCGGCGCGCGTGGTGGGCGACGTGCTCGGCAAGTACCACCCGCACGGCGATCAATCCGCGTACGACGCGCTCGTGCGTCTCGCGCAGGATTTCTCGATGCGCTACCCGCTGATCGACGGCCAGGGCAACTTCGGCTCGCGCGACGGCGACGGCGCGGCCGCGATGCGGTACACGGAAGCGCGGCTCACGCCGATTGCCCAGTTGCTGCTCGACGAGATCGACCAGGGCACGGTCGGTTTTATGCCGAACTACGACGGTTCGTTCCAGGAGCCGCAACTGCTGCCGGCGCGGCTGCCGTTCGCGCTGCTGAACGGCGCGTCGGGCATCGCGGTCGGCCTCGCGACGGAAATCCCGTCGCACAACCTGCGCGAAGTGGCGGCCGCGGCCGTCGCGCTGATTCGCAACCCGAAGCTCTCGCACGCCGAACTGATGCAACTGGTGCCCGGCCCGGATTTCCCGGGCGGCGGCCAGATCATCTCGAGCGACGCGGAAATCTCCGCCGCCTACGAAGTCGGGCGCGGCAGCCTCAAGGTGCGCGCGCGCTGGAAGATCGAGGAGCTCGCGCGCGGCCAGTGGCAACTGGTGGTCAATGAATTGCCGCCGAACACCTCGGGCCAGAAGGTGCTCGAGGAAATCGAGGAGCTGACCAACCCGAAGATCAAGGCCGGCAAGAAGACGCTCACGCAGGAGCAGGCCAACACCAAGAAGACCCTGCTCGACCTGCTCGACGCCGTGCGCGACGAGTCGGGCAAGGATGCGCCGGTGCGGCTCGTGTTCGAGCCGAAATCGCGCACCCTCGATCAGACCGAGTTCGTGCAGTCGCTGCTCGCGCACACCAGCCTCGAATCGAACGCGCCGCTGAACCTCGTGATGATCGGCCCCGACGGCCGGCCCGCGCAGAAGGGGCTCGGCACGATCCTCGGCGAGTGGGTGGGGTTCCGCCAGCAGACGCTGACGCGGCGTTGCCGCCATCGGCTGGGCAAGGTCGACGACCGTATCCACATCCTCGAAGGGCGGATGATCGTCTTCCTGAACATCGACGAGGTGATCCGGATCATCCGCGAGTCGGACGAACCGAAGGCCGCGCTGATGTCGGCGTTCGGGCTGACCGAGCGTCAGGCCGAAGACATTCTCGAAATCCGCCTGCGTCAACTCGCGCGGCTCGAGAAGATCAAGATCGAGAAGGAGCTCGACGAGTTGCGCGCCGAGAAGGCCAAGCTGGAAGAGTTGCTGGGCAACGACAGCGCGATGAAGCGGCTCATGATCAAGGAGATCGAGGGCGACGCCAAGCAGTTCGGCGACGACCGCCGCACGCTGATCCAGCAGGAAAAGCGCGCGATCTTCGAGGCCAAGGTGATCGACGAGCCGGTGACGGTGGTGGTGTCGCAGAAGGGCTGGGTGCGTGCGCTGAAGGGCCACGGGCTCGACCCGGCGAGCTTCACGTTCAAGGCCGGCGACGGCCTCTACGCGGCGTTCCAGTGCCGCACGCCCGATACGCTGATCGCCTGGGGCAGCAAGGGCCGCGTGCATTCGGTGCCGGTGCAGGTGCTGCCGGGCGGCCGCGGCGACGGCGTGCCGGTCACCTCGCTGATCGAACTCGAATCGGGCACGCACCTGATGCATTACTTCGCGGCCGGCGCGGAGCAGCCGCTGCTGCTCGCGTCGAGCAACGGCTTCGGCTTCATCGCCAAGGTGGGCGACATGATCAGCCGTCAGAAGGCCGGCAAGGCCTTCATGACGATCGACGAAGGCGCGGTGCCGCTCGCGCCGATGCCGGTCATGCCGCTCGCCACCCAGGTGGCCTGCCTGTCGGGGCAGGGGCGCCTGCTGGTGTTCGGGATCGACGAGATGAAGACGCTGTCGGCCGGCGGCCGCGGCGTGATCCTGATGGCGCTGGAAGACAAGGAAACGCTGGTGCAGGCGCTGGCGATCGACGGTCGCGGCGTGCTGCTGCAAGGCACCGGTCGCGGCGGCAAGGCGCAGGATGCGGTGCTGGCGGGCGCGGCGCTTGCGCCGCTGGTCGGCAAGCGTGCCCGCAAGGGCCGTGCGCCGGAGCTCAAGCTGAAGCTGTCCGGCCTGCGGCCGATCTTCGGCTGACGTACCGAACGCAGCGCACGCGGCGGCGCGCGGCCTGCGCGCCCCGTATCGGCTTCCGTCCGACCCAGGCCCCGGCCGCGCTGCCCGCGCGCCGGGGCTTTTTCATGGGCGGATCGAGCGTGGCGTCGAATGCGGGCCGCGACATTCGGCGGGATTTCGTGTCAAATGTCGCCCGCGTACCGAACCGGTGCGCCGCAGGCCGGTCGAACCGGTTCAGGCTCGCCGTCGCGAGCCGGTTTTCGGTTGCCGTGTTTCGGTTGCCGGTTCGATTCGCCCGATAACAACACCCTCAGGATTGCCCCATGTCCCACGCCATTCCCGTCGCACTGTTCCTTCATCTTCTTGCCGTCGCGGTGTGGGTGGGCGGGATGGTGTTCGCGCATTTCTGCCTGCGCCCCGCGCTGTCGGATCTCTCGCCGCAACTGCGGCTGCCGCTGGTCGAGGCCGTGTTCGGGCGCTTCTTCAACTGGGTGGCGGGCGCGGTGCTCGTCACGCTGCTGACCGGCGGCTTCCTGCTGACCGCGTACGGCGGTGCGCACGCCACTTGGCCGCTGCACGCGATGGCCGGCCTCGGCGTGCTGATGATGCTGATTTTCGGCCATATCCGCTTCGCGATCTTCCCGCGCATTCGCCGCGCCGTGCAGGCGCAGAACTGGCCGGATGGCGCACGCGCCGTGGGCGCGATGCGCATGCTGGTGGTGGTCAACCTGGTGCTCGGCGTCGTGACGATCGCCACGGCCGTGCTGTCGCGCGGTTTTTGAACTCGCGGGGGCGCGTTCGGCCGGTTTGAGCACGGCCGGAGGCGGCCCGAAGCCGCCCGAGGCGGCGCGCGACACGCGCCTCACCTCACCTTCTCCCGCCCGGCAACGCTCAGTTGCCGTGACCGCCGCCCGGCTCGTGCGAGAGGTTCGCGATCCGGGCCAGATGCGCCGCGCTCGACGTCACGCGCGGCCGGGCTTCCAATGTTTCGCACACGCCGAAGCGCGCCAGCAGTGCCTCGATGCCCTCGGCCGGCACTGCCCGCGAGAACAGGAAGCCCTGCGCCTGGATCGGCCCGAGCGCCGACAGCCACGCGACCTGCTCCTCGGTTTCGGTGCCCTCGACCACCACGGTCAGCCCGAGCGCGCGCGCCAGATGCACGATCGACGATACCATCACGCACACGCTGCGATCGGCCGGAATTGCCTGCACGAAGGAGCGATCCACCTTCAGCGTGTCCACCGCGAAGCGGTGCAGATACGACAGCGACGAATAGCCGGTGCCGAAATCGTCGAGCGCCACGCGAATGCCGAGCTTCTTGAGCGCCATGATCTTGTCCGACACCAGCTCCGGAAACTCCATCATCGCCGTCTCGGTAATTTCGATTTCGAGCCGATCCGCCGCGATGCCGGTTTCGGCCAGCGCGCTGGAGATGGTGTCGATCAGATCGCCGCGCCAGAACTGCACGGGCGACACGTTGACGGCCAGCGTCAGCGTGTCGTGGCCTTCGTCGCGCCAGCGCGCCAGTTGACGGCACGCGGTGCGCACCACGAAATCGCCGATCGGCACGATCAGGCCGGTCGATTCGGCCACCGCGATGAATTCGGTGGCGGCGATCAGCCCGTGGGTAGGGTGGTTCCAGCGCACCAGCGCCTCGAAGCCGGCGATGCAGCGCCGCGTCAGGTCGATCTTCGGCTGGAACGCGAGGAACAGTTGTTCCTCCGCGAGCGCCACGCGCAACTGCTGCTCCCAGCGCATCAGGTGATCGGCACGGTGCGACAGGTGCGGGGCGTAGAACTGATAGCAGTTCTTGCCGGCATCCTTGGCGCTGTACATCGCGAGGTCGGCCTTCTTCAGCAGGTCGATCTCGCTCTCGTTGGGCACGGCGTGCAGCACGATGCCGATGCTCGCATGCAGCACGAAGGTGCTGCCGCGCACCTCGAACGCGTCGGCGAACATGCCGATGATCGATTCGGCGAGCTGCACGGCGCGGCGCTCGACGTCGTCGCCCTTCACCACCACCACGAACTCGTCGCCGCCGATCCGCGACAGCGAGCCGTCGTGGCCCACCGCGTCGGACAGCCGCGCGGCCGTCATCTGCAGCACGATGTCGCCGGCGTTGTGGCCGAGCGTGTCGTTGACGGTCTTGAAGTTGTCGAGATCGATGAACAGGATCGCCAGATGCCGCAGGTTGGCCGGCTCGGCCACGTCGTTGCGCAGCTCGCGCAGCGTCGTGTAGCGATTCGCCAGGCCGGTCAGCAGGTCGTACTCGGCAAGCTGCGTCATCTCGCGCTCGCGCCCGAGCAGCTTGCCGATCAGGCCGGTCGCCACGCCGAAGAACGCCAGCATCGCCAGCGTGACGAAGCTCGTCATCAGCAGATAGACGTTGCGCGTGTGGTTGTAGTCGGACAGCTCCTCGCCCTGCGACAGCCCGACTAGCACGCCGAGCGGGTAGCCGTCGAGATGGCGGTACGACACGATCCGCATGGTGCCGTCGATCGGATCGGCATAGGTGCCCGACACGCGCTCGGCGATCGGATACACGCCGGAGGCCGAGAAGCTGCCCGCGGCGCGGCCGGTGCCCGGCGCGCCGGTGCGGCGGGCCAGCACCGCGCCGGTATCGGACACCACGGCGATCACGCCGTCCTTGCCGACCGCCGCGTTGTTGTAGAAATCGCTCGTGAAATAGCTCGGGTCCTCGGACACCACCACCACGCCCGCGAACGAGCCGTCGGGGGCGTTCAGGCGGCGCGTCATCTGCAGCGTCCACTGGCCCGACAGGCGGCCGAGCACCGGCCGGCTGATGTACATCTCGTCGTCGTTGTGGGTGGCATGCACCTGGAAATGCTCGCGATCGGACAGGTCCACCGGCTTCGGATGCGGATCGGCCGTGTTGGCGAACAGGTGCCCGTTGGCGTCGAGCAGCGAAACCTGGATCAGCGTATCGCTCGGCACCACGCCTTTCTCGACGGTGCTCGCCAGGTTGAAGCGCTCCGGCGATTTCTCGAACTCGAACTTGACGAAGCGGGTGATCTGGTCGACCTGATGGATCGACTTGATGGTGTGCTGCTCGAGCGCCGTGGAGAGGATCGCGGCGGACGCGGCGGCCTCGCGGTAGGCGCTGTCCTTCTCGATCGACAGCCGCATGACGATCGCCGTCCACAGCAGCGCGATCGCGATCATCCCGAGCAGGGGGATCGCGAACAGCGTGCGGCGGCGAGTGCGGCGCGGGCGCGGCTGGCGCGCAAGCTCGGCGAGTTGACGAAACGAATTCATCGGATGACTAACGGTCGATCGGCATGGAACAGCGGGTTCGGTCATGACGGCTGGGTCACGCGCGACGGAGGCGCCCGCGCGCGAGGCGCGGGCGTGCCGGCGTGTGGCCCGGTCGCGCATGCCGCTTGCCCGGCATCGCGCGATGGTGTCGCCCCCGCGTCGGGCGGGTGGCGCCATGTGTTTTATCCGACTCCTTGGACGGCATGCCGCCGGCACGTATGGGGTGCCGGCCCATGTGGCGACCGCTCGGGTTCGATTGGTCCCGATATTACTGGTTGGTCAGCGAATTAGATAGCGAGGGCAAA
>NZ_BAAILN010000148.1:115952-139231 GCF_054589155.1 Burkholderia sp. 3C | reverse complement strand
ATTTGAAACAAATTTGAGGATCGTTTCGAGCTCATGCGGGCGCGGCCGTGCGACGCACGGCCGGCGGAATTCAGGGCAGCAGGAAGCTGCCGTCGACGACGGTGACGGTGTCGCCGCCGATCCAGATGCTGCCGTCTTCATAGTCGACCGACACGCGGCCGTTGCGGCCGATCGCGGTGCCCTGGCGCACCGTGTAGGCATTGCCGGGGCGCAGGCCCTGGCTGTCGAGCAGGCCGGCGATCGCCGCGTTGGCGCTGCCGGTGACCGGGTCCTCGCCCACGCCGAATTGCTCGCCCGTCATCAGGCAGCGCACTTCGAAGGTGGCCGGCCCGCCGGCCGGGTGCGGCGCGTAGGCCGCCACGCCGTGCGTGCCGACCGAGGCCACGATGCCGGCGAGCGCCTGGGCGTCCGGCGCGAGCGCCAGGCAGTCGGCCGCCGAGGCGAGCCGCACCACCAGCCACGGCGCGCCGTTGTCGACGCCGCACGGAGCCGCGTCGAACACGATGGCCTCGCTGCGCAGCGCCGCCGCCAGCGCCGGATAGGCCGAGGCCGGCAGCGGCGTCACGCGAGCCGGCGGCGCGGCGAACGCGCGACGGCCGCCGGCCTGCTCGCGCAGCACGACCAGCCCGGCGCCGCATTGCTGGACGAGCCGCCCCGGCGTGCGCGGCGCGAGCCCGGCCTCGCGCACGGCATGCGCGGTGCCGAGCGTCGGATGGCCGGCGAACGGCAGCTCGCCGCCCGTCGTGAAGATGCGCACGCGGTAATCGGCGGCCGGATCGGTCGGCGTGCAGACGAAGGTGGTTTCCGACAGGTTGGTCCAGTGCGCGATCGCCCGCATGTCGGCGTCGGACAACCCATCGGCGTCGAAGATCACCGCCAGCGGATTGCCGCGAAACGGGGTGGCCGTGAAGACATCGACCTGCTTGAAGCGAACGCGCCCGGCCGTCATTCGACTTCGGCGATCAGTTCGATCTCGACGCAGGCGCCGAGCGGGATCTGCGCCACGCCGAATGCCGAGCGCGCGTGCTTGCCGGCGTCGCCGAACAGGTCGGCGATCAGTTCCGACGCGCCGTTCGTCACCAGGTGCTGCTCGGTGAATTCGAGCGTCGAGTTGACGAGGCTCATCAGCTTGACGATGCGCTTGACCTTGTTGAGGTCGCCGGTGTGCGCGTGCAGCGTGGCCAGCAGGTCGATCGCCACGTTGCGCGCGGCCAGCTTGCCGTCGTCGGTCGACAGATCGGCGCCGAGCTTGCCGACCCACACCTTGCCGTCCTTCTTGGCAATGTGGCCCGACAGGTAGACGGTGTTGCCGCTTTGCGCGCTCATCACGTAAGCGGCGGCCGGTGCGCCCGCGTTCGGGAGTTCGATGCCGAGAGCCTTCAGTTTGTCGTAGACGTTTGCCATCTGTTGTATGTCCTCGTGTGAATGGATGTCAGGCGGTTCAGGATGCGATGCGCTCGCGCAGCAGCTTGCCGAGCCGCGCCACGCCTTCCTCGATCTGCTCGGGCGGCACCGTCACGAACGACAGGCGCAGCGTGTTCGACTGCGCATCGTCGGCGAAGAACGGCGCGCCCGGCACGAACGCGACGTGCTGCGCGATCGCGGCGTCGAGCAGGGCCATGCTGTCGATACCGGCCGGCAGTTGCACCCAGATGAACATCCCGCCTTCCGGGCGGTTCCAGGTCACGCCTGCCGGCATGTGGCGCGCGAGCGAGCCGAGCATCGCGTCGCATTGTGCGGCATACAGCGCGCGGATGCTCGGAATATGCGTGTCGAGAAAGCCGTCGCGGATCACCTCGTAGGCGATGCGCTGGGTCAGCGACGGCGTGTGCAGGTCGGTGGCCTGCTTGGCCTGCACGAGCTTGAAGTGCAGCGCCTCGGGGGCGATCACGTAGCCGATCCGCACGCCGGGCGAGAGCACCTTCGAGAAGCTGCCCATATGCACGATATGGTCGGGCGCCATCGACAGCAGGGTCGGCAACGGCTCGCCCTGGTAGTTCAGCGCACCGTACGGGTCGTCCTCCAGCACCGGGAACGGGCTGGTTTGCGCGAACGCGGCGAGCGCCTGGCGGCGTTCGAGCGGCATGCGGCGGCCGGTCGGGTTCTGGAAGTTCGGCTGCGCGTAGAGCGCGCGTGCGTCGCGTGTGACCTCGGGCGTGAGCGCCTCGGGCACCAGGCCGAAATCGTCGCTCGCCAGCTGCACGTAGTTCGGCTCGTACATCGAGAACGATTGCAGCGCACCCAGATAGGTGGGCGTTTCCACCAGCACGCGGCTGCCCGGATCGATCAGCGTCTTGCCGAGCAGGTCGAGCGCCTGCTGCGAGCCGGTGGTGATCAGCACCTGGGTGGTGCGCACGCGGTAGCGCTCGGCCACCCACTCGCGCAGCGGCAGGAAGCCTTCGGTGGCGCTGTACTGGAGCGCCGCGGCCGGCGCGTCGCGCAGCACGCGGTCGGCGGCCTCGCGTACGCGCTCGACCGGGAACGTGGCCGGCGACGGCAGCCCGCCCGCGAACGAAATGACCTCGGGGCGCTCCGTGACTTTCAGGATCTCGCGGATGGCGGAGCTGGTCAGCTTGCGGGCGCGTTGGGAGAGGGGCCAGTTCGGTTGGGGCAGGTCGCTCGGGTTCATGGTGTCCTCGATGGTGCGGGGCAAAGGGGAGAGTATCGCTCGCCGATCAGTTCGCGCGGGCGGGTTGGGGCAGGGTGCGCACGGCCGAACGGCGGCCGAGTACCACGGTGGCGATCACGGCCGCCGCGAACAGCCAGGTGGACGGCGCGACGGATTCGCCGAACAGCAGCGCGGAGAACGCGATCGTGAAGAAAATCTGCAGCAATTGCACCTGGCCGACGCGCGCGATGCCGCCCATCGCGAGGCCCGCGTACCAGGCGAAGAAGCCGAGGAATTGCGAGAACACGGTCACGTAGCCGAACGCGAGCCAGGTGGTCAGCCGGGCCGGCTGGGGGTGCGTCAGATGATGCTCCCAGGCGAGCCAGCCCACCGGCAGCACGAGGAACGGCGCGGACACCACCAGCGCCCAGCAGATCACCTGCCAGCCGCCGATCTGCCGGGCGAGCCGCGCGCCTTCGGCATAGCCGAGCGCACCGATGCCGACCGCGACCAGCATCAGCAGGTCGCCCACTTGCGGCGTGCCGCCGCCGTCGCGCAGCGCATAGGCGATCACCAGCGCGCTGCCGGCCAGCGCGGCCAGCCAGAAGCCGCGCGACGGCCGTTCGCGCGACAGCCACGCCGCGTAGATCGCCACCAGCAGCGGCTGCAGGCCGTTGACCACCGCGCCGTGCGAGGCCGGCACCGTCTTCATCGACCAGGCCGAGAACACCGGATAGGCGACGATCACGCCGGCCGACACCACCGCCAGGCTTTTCAGTTGCGCGCGCGTGGGCAGCGCCTCGCGGCGCCACCAGAGCAGCAGCCCGGCCGGCACGGCGGCGGCCAGCGCGCGGCCCAGGCCGTTGAGCAGCGGGTGGAATTCGCTGACGACGACGCGCGTCATCGGCAGCGTCAGGCTGAAGATCATCACGCCGAGCAGGCCGAGCAGCATGCCGCGGGTTTCGCGGGAATCGGACATTGGGGTCTTGAGGTTCCGGTCGGGTTGAGGGGAACGGCGCGGCCGCGCGTCAGCGCAGCGTGCGCGCGCCTTTCGGCGTGTCGAAGCTCGCGATCAGCTCGGCCGACTGGCCGGCCGAGACGGCCAGCAGCTTGCCCGCACCGAGCCAGTCGAGGTGCGTGGTGATCGCGTCGGAGGCCGGATGGGTGGCGGCCAGCGCAGTCAGCGCGATGTCGTGGTGCGGCAGGGCATCGGACGGATGGCGCGGCGTATCCCACTGGATCAGCGACGGCGCGAGGCCGTGGGCCGGTTGGTCGGGCGCCTGCGGGAATGCACCGTCGTCCGGCACGGTCAGGCTCCACGACCAGTCGCCTCGGCGCATCCGCACGACGGGCGGAATCCGCTCGGGATACTGGCGGCGCCAGACGTCGAGATGGCGCGGCGGCTCGACGCGGGCCACCCAGTGCACCAGCGCCGGCGCCTTGGCGATGCGCTTGTGCATGGCGGGTTCATCGAGCGCGAACAGGCGAGGGCGCGGCACGCCCGCCGGCTGCGGCGCATCGGGATCGATCGCGATGACTTCGAGATAGGCGCCGCCCCACAGCCCGAACAGGCGGTTGTGGGTGCGCATCAGCGGATGCGCGCCGCCGCCGGCCGGCTCCGTGCCGAGCGTGTCGGCGACGTAGGCCGTGCCTTCGTCGAGCGTGCGCGCGGCAATCACAAGGTGGTCGAGTTTCAGCGGTCGTGCGGTCATGTCGGTATTCGGTTCGGCAAAAACGGGTGAAGCGCAGGCATGCGGGCTGCGTCAGGCTGCCGGCCCCATGCAATCGGCCCCATGCAACCGGCCCGATACGCTGGTGCGGCGAGGTGCGGTACGGACGGATGGCGTCCGGCGGGAAGGGCGGTGGCCTGCCGTATTGGCTGATGGCCGGATGGCCGGGCAGGTGCAACGCAAGCCGTGGTGGCGGCGCGGAGCGGATGGCTCCGGCGGATGCCTTGCGCCAGGTGGGCAGGCCGCGCGATGAAAGCGGATGCCCGCCTGATGGCGACCTGAAAACTGTAATCGCACGGACCGGAACAGTAACGGTACAATCAGCGCGATACTTTTCTGTACAGTTCCAAGGGATCGCGATGTCCACCGTTCCGCTCGACCAGATTCCCGCGCCGCACGATACCGCCACGCTCACGCTGGTCGATCAGCTCGTGCAGTGGGCGCGCCGCCGCATCGACGAGCGGGTGTTCCGCCCCGGCATGCGGATGCCGTCGATCCGCAAGCTCGCCATCGACAAGAACGTGTCGCGCTTCACCGTGGTGGAGGCCTACGAGCGGCTGGTCGCGCAGGGTTACCTCGATTCGCGGCGCGGCTCGGGCTTCTACGTGCGCGAGCGCACGCCGGCCGCGCTGCCCGGCGAATCGGGCCGGCCCGGCAAGGACACGCCGCCCGCGCCGGTCGACAACACGCTCGACGTGGTCTGGCTGCTGCGCAACATGCTGCATACGGTCAGCCCGGAAAAGGGGCCGGGGCTCGGCTATCTGCCGGCGCGCTGGCTCGACGGCGAACTGATCACCGGCGCGCTGCGCGCGCTGGGCCGCCAGAGCGGCGCGCAGATGCTCGGCCTGGGCAGCGCGCAGGGCTTCCTGCCGCTGCGCCAGCAGTTGCAGACGCGGCTGGCCGAGGTCGAGATCGGCGCGTCGCCCGAGCAGATCGTGCTGGTGTCCGGCGTCACGCAGGCCATCGACCTCATTTCGCGGCTCTACGTGCGCCCGGGCGATGCCGTGATCGTCGGCGATCCGGCCTGGTTCCAGATGTTCGGCCGCTTTGCCTCGCAGGGCGCGCGGCTGGTGGGCATGCCCTACACGCCCGACGGCCCCGATCTCGACGCACTCGAAACGCTCGTGCAGCAATGGCGGCCGAAAATGCTCGTGATCAATTCGGTGCTGCAGAACCCCACCGGCACCTCGCTGTCGGCCGCGCAGGCGTTTCGTATCCTGCGACTCGCCGAGGCCTACGATTTCCTGGTGGTCGAGGATGATATCTACGGCGACCTGTGCCCGGCGCGCTACCCGGCCACGCGGCTCGCCAGCCTCGATCAACTGAAGCGCGTGATCTACCTGGGCAGCTTCTCCAAAACGCTGGCGGCGAACCTGCGCGTGGGCTACGTGGCCTGCGCGCCCGAGATCGCCAATGCGCTGACCGACCAGAAGATGCTGGCCGGCATGGCCACGCCGGAACTCAACGAGCGGGTGCTCTACAAGGTGCTGACCGAGGGGCATTACCGGCGCCACGTGGAGCGGCTGCGCGGGCGGCTCGACGGCGTGCGCGACAAGACCGCGCGGATGCTGGAGCGGGTCGGCATGCGCCTGTTCACGATGCCGGCGGCCGGCATGTTCCTGTGGGTCGACACCGGCGCCGACGCCAGCGCGCTGGCCGCCGCCGCGCACGAGGAGGGTTTCCTGCTGACGCCGGGCGGGCTGTTCTCGCCGCAGCAGTCGCCGTCCACCTGGACGCGCTTCAACGTCGCGAACTGCGGCGATCCGGCGCTGGCCGGGTTCCTCGCGCGCTACCTCGATTCGGTGCCGCGCCGTACGGCCGAGGCCGAACGCGGCGAGCTGGACGCCGCCTGAACCGCGTATCGTCCCGGCCCCCGCCGGTTCTGATGGGGCCAGGTCGATAACATCTCTGGCCGTGGGGTCTTGAAAAGCCCCCCGGCCGACCCCACTTCGGTGCCCGAAGACGATCCGCATGCGGATCCGCACCCATTCAACCGATCAGTCACAGGAAAATCGCCATGGCACATGAAACGATGAGCTTCCAGGCGGAGGTCAAGCAGCTCCTCCATCTGATGATCCATTCGCTGTACAGCAACAAGGAAATCTTCCTGCGCGAACTGGTGTCGAACGCGTCCGACGCGTCCGACAAGCTCCGTTTCGAGGCGCTCGAAAATGGCGCCTTGTACGAAAACGATCCGAACCTGCGTATCCGCATCGGCTACGACCGCGCCGCGCGCACGCTGACGATCGACGACAACGGCATCGGCATGAGCCGCGACGAGGCGATCGCCAACCTCGGCACGATCGCCCGCTCGGGCACCAAGGAATTCTTCTCGAAGCTGTCGGGCGACCAGCAGCGCGACGCCGCGCTGATCGGCCAGTTCGGCGTGGGCTTCTATTCGGGCTTCATCGTCGCCGACCGCATCACGGTCGAAACGCGCCGCGCCGGCGCGCCGGCCTCGGAAGGCGTGCGCTGGGAAAGCGCGGGCGAGGGCGATTTCACGGTCGACGCGATCGAGCGCACGCAGCGCGGCACCACCATCACGCTGCATCTGCGCGAGGGCGAGGACGACCTGCTGTCGTCGCACAAGCTGAAGTCGATCATCCAGAAGTACTCCGACCACGTCGGCCTGCCGATCCTGATGCAGAAGGAAGAATGGGATCAGGAAAAGGGCGAGATGGTCGCGAAGGACGAGGACGAAACCATCAACCAGGCGAGCGCGCTGTGGACGCGTTCGAAATCCGAGATCACCGACGAGCAGTACACGCAGTTCTACCAGCACGTCGCGCACGATCACCAGGACCCGCTCGCCTGGACGCACAACCGCGTCGAAGGCCGCAGCGAATACACGCAGTTGCTGTACGTGCCCGCGCACGCGCCGTTCGACATGTGGAACCGCGATTACCGCGGCGGCCTGAAGCTGTACGTGAAGCGCGTGTTCATCATGGACGACGCCGAACAACTGCTGCCGCAATACCTGCGCTTCGTGAAGGGCATCGTCGATTCGGCCGATCTGCCGCTGAACGTGTCGCGTGAAATCCTGCAGGAAAGCCGCGACGTGCGCACCATTCGCGACGGCGTGACCAAGCGCGTGCTGTCGATGCTCGAAGAGCTCGCGAACGCCGAGGACGATGCAGGCAAGGACAAGTTCAAGACGTTCTGGAACGAGTTCGGCCAGGTGCTCAAGGAAGGCGTGGGCGAGGACAACGCGAACCGCGAGCGCATCGCCAAGCTGCTGCGCTTCGCCTCGACGCACGGCGATACGGCCGAGCAGACGGTGTCGCTGGCCGACTACGTCTCCCGCATGAAGCCCGAGCAAAGCAAGATCTACTACGTCACGGCCGACGCCTGGCAAGCCGCGAAGCACAGCCCGCATCTGGAAGTGTTCCGCAAGAAGGATGTCGAGGTGCTGCTGCTGACCGACCGCGTCGACGAGTGGATGCTGTCGTACCTGAACGAATTCGACGGCAAGCCGCTCGCCAGCGTGGCGCGTGGCGACCTCGATCTCGGTTCGATCGACGACGCCGAGAAGAAGGCCCAGGAAGAAACCGGCGAGGCGATGAAGCCGATTGTCGAGAAGATCCAGGCCACGCTCGGCGAGAAGGTCAAGGAAGTGCGCGTGACGTTCCGCCTGACCGATTCGCCGTCGTGCCTGGTGGCCGACGATCACGACATGAGCGGCTACCTGCAGCGCATGTTGAAGGCGGCGGGCCAGCAGGCGCCGTCGATGCAGCCGATCCTCGAAGTGAACCCCGAGCATCCGCTGATCAAGCAGTTGAACGCCGACGGCGCCGATTTTGCCGACTGGTGCCACCTGCTGTTCGATCAGGCGATGCTGGCCGAAGGCGGCTCGCTGGAAGATCCGGCGGCCTTCGTCAAGCGCACCAACGCCCTGCTGCTGTCGCGCGGCGCGTGATGCACGGCCCGCGCGTGCAATTCGACGCGGCGGGCGCGGGCTGGAGCGCGCCACCGCGCCCCGGCCTGCACGCGGCGCAGAAGGACTGGCTCACGCGCGGCGGCTCGCTGACCGCGCATCTGGCCACGCTCGGCAAGGTTACCGTGCGCGTGACGCGCGAAGTGGTGGCCGCACCGTGGGCGGACGAGCCGGCCGCGCTCGGCCTGAGCTCGCGCAGCGCCTGCTGGGTGCGCGAGGTGGTGCTGAGTGTGGACGGCGAGCCGTGCGTGGCCGCGCACAGCCTGACCCCGCTCGGCGCGAGCCGCGGCGTGTGGCAGGCGATCCGCCGGCTGCGCACGCGGCCGCTCGCGGAACTGCTCTACAGCGATCCTCAGGTCGGGCGCTCGGCGCTGGTCAGCCGGCGCGTGATTACCGGGCATCCGGTGCATGCGCTGGCCGAGCGGGCGCTGCCGGCCGGCGAGCCGCCGGTGCATGCGTTCGTCGCGCGCCGCTCGGTGTTCGAGCGGCACCGTGCGCCGCTGATGGTGACCGAATGCATGCTGCCGGGCCTCTGGCGGCGCGTGATCGGTGCCCCGGCCGCGCTTGCCGGCGCGTTCTGATTCCGTACATGGATCCGGCCGGCGCCATCGATTCCGCCTTCAAGCGCTGCTTCCCGCCCGTGGTCGACGGCGGGACGCGCGTGCTGCTGCTCGGCAGCCTGCCGGGCGCGGCCTCGCTGGCGCACGGCCAGTATTACGCGCATCCGCAAAACAAATTCTGGGATCTGCTCGGCGAAGTGCTCGGCGTGCCGCTGCGGCCGCTGGCCTACGAGGCGCGCCTGCACACGCTGTTGCAGCACGGCTTCGGCCTTTGGGACGTGATCGCCGAAGCGCAACGCGACGGCAGCCTCGACAGCGCAATTCGCAATCACCTCGGCAACGATCTGCAACGGCTGGTGGCCAGCCTGCCCGCGCTCGAGACGATCGGCTTCAACGGCGGCAAAGCCGCGACGCTCGGCGAAAAGACGCTCGGTGAACTGGCCTCGCGCTACCGGATCGTGCGGTTGCCGTCGAGCAGCCCGGCGCATGCGTCGATGTCGTTCGCGCAGAAGCTCGCGATGTGGCGCGGGCTGACCGGCTGAAGCCGCGCAAACGAGCGCCATGGCGGGAGCGCCGCGGCGGCCGCGAAATCAGCCGTGAAGCCCGCCATGAAACGGCCAGCCGCCTCGCGCCGGTGCTATCCTCTCGTCCTCCCGTTCCTACCGAGTCGCGCCGCCCGCGCGAGCCATTCAGATGACCCGACTGATCAAGCGCGCGTCCGCCGAGGCGCGCGCGTTTCGCCGCGACAATTCGCGAGCCGACGAAGCCGTTGCCAAGCATGCCGGCGTGCGTTCCAAATCGCGCGCCAACCACGACGATCTCAGCGACGCACCCGTGATCGAGGCGCCGCGCAAGCCGCGTTTCGCGCCCGTGACGTTCTCCGAGGAGCGCGGCGTGCGGTATCTGCATTTCGGCACCGAGTGGGTGCAGGGCGCGATGCGCCTGAGCAAGCCGCTCGCGCTCGAACTCGAATACGCGCAGCAGATGATGGCCTGGCTGCTGTTCCTCGACACGCCCGAGCGCATCGTCCAACTGGGCCTCGGCACCGGCGCGCTGACCAAGTTCGCGCATGCCTACCTGCCGCGCGCACGCGTCGAGGCGGTCGAGCTGAACCCGGCCGTGATCGTGGCCGCGCATACCATGTTCGCGATGCCGCACGACGACGAGCGCCTGACCGTGCATGAAGCGGACGCCTGGGATTTCGTCAATGATCCGGCCAATCGCGGCACCGTCGGCGCGCTGCAGATCGACCTGTACGACGCCACCGCGCGCGGCCCCGTGCTCGACAGCGTGGCGTTCTATCGCGCCGCGCGTGCTTGCCTCGACGAGGCCGGTGTCGCCGTCATCAACCTGTTCGGCGATCATCCGAGCTTCGTGCGCAACATGAAGCACCTGAACGCGGCGTTCGAGCAGCGCGTGATCGCGCTGCCGGAAGTGCACGACGGCAACCGGATCGCGTTCGCGTTTTCCGGCCCGGCGCTGGCGGTAACGTACGCACAACTGAACGAACGCGCGGCGCTGATCGAGGACACGCTGAAGCTGCCGGCCCGCAAGTGGGTCAAGGGGTTCCAGGAATCGGCCGGCGGCGACGCGGCCACGTTCACGATCTGACGGCCGGCGCGCGGCCCGCGCCGCGCCCGCCGCACTTTGCGCTCAGGCCCGCGCCACCGGTTTTCCCGGCCGGCGCGGGCCGTTTCGTTTCTCCCGCCGCAACCCTCCGCCCCGCTGTTTCCCTCGCCGTTGCCGGACGGCCTCCCGCTTCGGGTTCGCCCGCGTATCTGCCGGTTTTTCCGGCTCTTATACTCTGCGAGCCGGGAACCGCCGCCGATCGGCCTGCGTGAGCCCGTGCCGCCCGACTCGTTCAAGACTCCAAACAATCGAGCATGAGAGGAGACGTCATGGCTCACGAAGCCAAGGCCAACCAGGCCGCCAAGCGCTGGCTCTGGTTGCTGGTGTTGCCGGTGGTGGCGATGGTCTGGGTGCCGTCGTACGCCAAGGTCGAACCGCAATGGTTCGGATTCCCATTCTTTTATTGGTATCAGCTCGCCTGGGTGCTGGCCAGCGCGGCGATCACCGCGTTCGTCTACAGCAAGACCAAGCACTGCTGGCGCGCGGGCGGCACGAAGGAGGGCGGGCAATGAACGTGACCGCAACCCTGGTCTTCGTGCTGTTCTTCGTCGGCGTGACGATTCTCGGCTTCGTGGCCGCGCACTGGCGGCGCGGCGATCTGGCCCAGCTCGACGAGTGGGGCCTCGGCGGGCGGCGCTTCGGCACGATCGTCACGTGGTTCCTGCTCGGCGGCGATCTCTATACCGCCTACACGTTCGTGGCGGTGCCTGCGCTGGTGTTCGGCGCCGGCGCGATGGGCTTCTTCGCGCTGCCGTACACGATCCTGATCTACCCGTTCGCGTTCGTGGTGTTCCCGAAGCTGTGGAGCATCGCCAAGCGCCAGGGCTACGTGACCGCGGCCGATTTCGTCGGTGCGCGCTACGGCAGCCGGATGCTGGCGTTGGCCGTGGCGGTGACGGGCATCGTCGCCACCATGCCGTACATCGCGCTGCAACTGGTGGGCATCGAGGTGGTGATCGGCGGGCTCGGCATCGACACGCACGGCCTGCTCGGCGACCTGCCGCTGATCATCGCGTTCGCGATCCTGGCGGCCTATACGTACACCTCGGGGCTGCGCGCGCCGGCCATGATCGCGATCGTCAAGGACATCCTGATCTACGTGACGATCGCCGCCGCCATCATCGTGATCCCGTCGCAACTGGGCGGCTTCGGCCATATCTTCGGCTCGGTGCCGCCGGCCAAGCTGATGCTGAAGGCGCCGGACGTATCGAGCCTGAACGGCTACAGCGCCTACGCGACGCTCGCGGTGGGCTCGGCGCTCGCGCTGTTCCTCTATCCGCACTCGGTCACGGCGATCCTGTCGTCGGCCTCGGGCAACACGATCCGCCGCAACATGGCGATGCTGCCGGCCTACTCGTTCGTGCTCGGGCTGCTGGCGCTGCTCGGCTACATGGCGCTGGCCTCGGGCGTGAAGGACATGCCCGAGTTCGCGCCGTACTTCAAGGCCTACGGCGCGAACTTCGCGGTGCCGGCGCTGTTCCTGCACTTCTTCCCGTCGTGGTTCGTCGGCGTGGCGTTCGCGGCGATCGGGATCGGCGCGCTGGTGCCGGCCGCGATCATGTCGATCGCGGCGGCCAACCTCTACACGCGCAACATCCACCGCGAGTTCTTCAACCGCAACATGACGCCGCATCAGGAGACCAACGTCGCGAAGCTGGTGTCGCTGATCGTCAAGGTGGGCGCGGTGGCCTTCATCCTCGGCCTGCCGCTGACGTACGCGATTCAACTGCAACTGCTCGGCGGCATCTGGATCATCCAGACGCTGCCGGCGATCGTGCTGGGCCTCTACACGCGCGTGCTCGACCATCGCGGCCTGCTGGCCGGCTGGGCCGCCGGCATCGTGTGCGGCACCTGGATGGCGATCTCGCTGAAGCTGGCCGGCTCGATCTTCACGATCCACCTGTTCGGCCTGGCGATTCCCGGTTATGCGGCGGTGTGGTCGCTGGTGGTCAATCTGGTGGTGTCGGTGGTGGTCAGCCTGGCCGTGCGCGCGAGCGGCATGGCGCGCGCCGAGGATCGCACGCGGCCCGAGGATTATCTCGACGTGGCGGAGGGGTGAACGCGCGGGCGCCGGGTTTTTGTTCGGATGACGAATGGATTGACGAGAGAGGCCGGCCCCGCTGCATGCGGCGGGGCCGGCCTTGTTATTCGGTGGCTTGCGTGGGGCGGGTTCAGGGCCGCGCGGCCGGGTCCTCGACGTTGACCATCCAGTGCACGCCGAAGCGGTCGCGCAGCATGCCGAAGCCGAGCGCCCAGAACGTCGGCCCGAACGGCATCACGATCGTGCCGCCCTCGGCCAGCGCCGCGAAGATCCGCTTGCCCTCGTCCACGCCGGGCGGGTTCAGCGACAGCGAATAGCCGTCATGCACTTGCTGCTGCGCGCCGGGGCGCACGTCGCCGTCCGAGCACATCAGTTGCGATTCGCCGATGCGCAAGTTCGCGTGCATGACCTTGTCGGCCGAGGCCGGATCGATCGGCTGGCCGGGGTTCGGCGGCGCATCCTTGAAGCGCATCAACATCTGGACTTCCGCGCCGATGGCGCTGCGGTAGAAGGCAATCGCCTCGTCGCAGCGGCCTCCGAAGAACAGGTACGGTTGCACTTGCATCGTCGTCTCCTTGACAGCTTCGTTCGTCCTGCTGAACAAACGGGTGGGGAACGGTGCCGCCGGCAACGGCGAGCGCGCTCCGTGACGGGAATTGTAGTGCTTGCGCGCGGCCGTTGAAGAAACAACGGAAACGACAACGGCCGCGCGAGGCGGCCGTTGCGTGGGCTGGCGGGCGATGCCGCCCGTCGATCAGCGCAGCGCTTCGATCAGGCCGTCGAGCTTGACCGCGTCGGCCGAGAACGCGCGGATGCCTTCGGCGAGCTTTTCGGTAGCCATCGCGTCGTCGTTCAGCTGGAAGCGGAACGACGCCTCGTCGATCGCCACGCGCTCGGCCGGGGCGTCCTGGCCGCTGTCGCCGGACAGCTTGCGCTCGACCTTGTCGTTGCTCTCGTGCAGCTTCTGCAGCAGATCCGGGCTGATCGTCAGCAGGTCGCAGCCCGCCAGTTCGGTGATCTGGCTGGTGGTGCGGAAGCTTGCGCCCATCACTTCGGTCTTGTAGCCGAACTTCTTGTAGTACGCGTAGATGCGGCGCACCGACTGCACGCCCGGATCGTTCGCGCCGCCGTTCTTCTCTTCACTCCAATCGGCGCCGGCCTGCTTCTTGTACCAGTCGTAGATCCGGCCGACGAACGGCGAGATCAGCTGTGCGCCCGCTTCGGCGCAGGCGGCGGCCTGGGCCAGCGAGAACAGCAGCGTCATGTTGCACTTGATGCCTTCCTTCTGCAGCACCTGGGCGGCGCGGATGCCTTCCCAGGTCGAGGCGAGCTTGATCAGCACGCGTTCGCGGCCGATGCCGGCGGCTTCGTAGAGGCGGATCAGTTCGCGGCCCTTGTCGATCGAGCGTTGCGTGTCGAACGACAGGCGCGCGTCGACTTCGGTCGAGACGCGGCCGGGGATGATCTTGAGGATTTCGGTGCCGAATGCGATCAGCAGGCGGTCGATGATGACGTCGGTCGATTCGCCCGCGTGGTCGCGCACGGTTTTTTCGAGCAGGGGCTTGTAGGCGTCCTTCTGGACCGCCTTCAGGATCAGCGAGGGGTTGGTGGTCGCGTCCTGCGGCTGATACTGCGCGAGCTGCTGGAAATCGCCGGTATCGGCGACAACGGTCGTGTATTGCTTCAGCTGGTCGAGTGCGGTAGTCATGGCGAATCGTTGAAGAGGCGCAGCGCGCCGGGTTCGACGGAGGGCCGCGCGGCGAACGCGCGGCGGCGAAGCGGGCCGGCGGCTCGCCCCTGGAACGGAGGGCGGGCCGGCGACCGGAGTGCTCTATTCTAGGCCCGATTCGGGGCGGCGTCCGTGTCGAGCCGAACGCAAGCGAGGGAGCATCGGGCGTGCCCGGGGGCGCGAGGCGGGTGGTGCGGGCGGCTTGGCCGTTGTTGCGCCGGTGCGGAATGGCGGCTGAATTTCAGCGCAGGCGCGGTGGAAGCAGCGCGGTGGCTTCTTGGAGAACTTCAGCGGGCTGCCGGGCGCCGATGCACGAATCCGCCAACGTATCGTCCAACCTCGCCGAACCCGCCGCCCTCACCCCCGCCGCGCGTTGAGAATCACCTGCGTGATCACGCCGGCCACCAGCCCCCAGAACGCCGGGCCGATCGACAGCAGCGTCAGGCCCGACGCCGTCGTCATGAACGTGACGAGCGCCGCCTCGCGCTGCCGGACGTCCTGCATCGCGTTGGACAGCCCGCTCATGATCGAGCCGAACAGCGCCAGCGCGGCCACCGACACCACCAGCGCCTTCGGCAGCGCGTCGAACAGCGCGGCGATGGTCGCGCCGAACACGCCCGCCACCAAATAGAACACGCCGCACCAGACGGCCGCCGGATAGCGCCGCGCGCGGTTCTCGTGGGCTTCGGGGCCGGTGCAGATCGCGGCCGTGATGGCGGCCAGGTTGACGCCGTGCGAGCCGAACGGCGCAAGCGCCAGCGAGGCGAGGCCGGTGGTCGCGATCAGCGGCGAGGACGGTGTGGTATAGCCGTCGGCGCGCAGCACGGCGATGCCGGGCACGTTCTGCGACGCCATCGCCACCACGAACAGCGGAATGCCGATGCTGACGATCGCCGACACCGAGAACGCCGGCACGGTCAGCACCGGGTGCGCGAACGCGATCCGGAACCGGCTGAAATCGAGCAGGCCGAGCGCGCCGGCCACCGCGGTGCCGGCCACCAGCGTGGCGACGATCGCGTAGCGCGGCGCGAGCCGCTTGACGACCAGATAGGTCAGGAACATCGCGATCACGAGGCCGGCCTGGAACTGCGCCGCGCGGAAGATCTCGATGCCGATCTCGAACAGGATGCCGGCCAGCAGCGCGGCGGCGATGCCCGACGGAATGCGCCGCATCAGCGAATCGAACACGCCGCTCACGCCGATCGCCGTCAGCAGCAGCGCGCACACCACGAACGCGCCGATCGCGTACGGGTACGGCACGCCGGGCAGCGAGGCCACCAGCAGCGCCGCGCCGGGAGTGGACCACGCCACCACCACGGGCGCGCGATAGCGCAGCGACAGGCCGACGGTGGTCACGCCCATGCCGATCGACAGCGCCCAGATCCACGAGGAAATCTGCGCGTCGCTCAGGTGGGCGGCACGCCCGGCCTGGAACATCAGTACCAGCGAGCTGGTGTAGCCCGTCATCATCGCGACGAAACCGGCGACCAGCGCCGACAGCGAGGTATCCGCGAAGAAGCGCGGGGCGGGAGCGGCCGGCGGCGTGCCGGGCGCGTGGGACGGGTTCATGTGTCAAGCACTCCGAAGCGGGGAGGGGGCGGCGAACCGGGCGCCGCACGGCGATCCGGGCGGATCGGCGGCGGCGTGCAAAACCGGTGAAGCCGGGATATTACGGAAACCGAGGGCGCCTGGGGGGACGAGATGCACCGGCGGCCCGCACGACGGCGGGTGGCGCGCTTACTTGCTCAACTGCCGCATCGCCGATTCGAGCCCGGCCAGCGTCAGCGGATACATGCGCGCGCCGAGCAGGTCGCGGATGATCGACACCGATTGCCGGTACTCCCATAGTCGCTCCGGCTCGGGGTTGAGCCAGGCGTGATGCGGGAACTGGTCGGCCAGCCGGCGCAGCCAGACGCTGCCGGCCTCCGGGTTGTTGTATTCGACCGAACCGCCCGGCTGCACCACCTCGTAGGGGCTCATGGTGGCGTCGCCGACGAAGATCAGCTTGTAGTCGGGCGTGAACTTGTGGAGCAGGTCCCAGGTGGGCGTGCGCTCGGCGTGGCGGCGGCGGTTGTGCTTCCACAGGTAGTCGTAGACGCAGTTGTGGAAGTAGTAGAACTCCAGATGCTTGAACTCGGCCTTGGCCGCCGAGAACAGCTCTTCGGTGCGCTGGATGTGGTCGTCCATCGAGCCGCCCACGTCGAGCAGCATCAGCACCTTCACGTTGTTGTGCCGCTCGGGCATCATGCGCAGGTCGAGCCAGCCGGCGTTGGCGGCCGTGCTGCGGATCGTGCCGGGCAGATCGAGCTGGTCGGCCGCGCCCTCGCGCGCGAAGCGCCGCAGCCGACGCAGCGCCACCTTGATGTTGCGCGTGCCGAGTTCGACCGAATCGTCGTAATCGCGGTAGCCGCGCGCTTCCCACACATTCAGCGCGGTGCGGTTGCCGTTCGACGGGCCGCCGATGCGTACGCCTTCCGGGTTGTAGCCGCCATGCCCGAACGGCGAGGTGCCGCCCGTGCCGATCCATTTGTTGCCGCCTTCGTGGCGCTCCTTCTGCTCGTCGAACAGCTCGCGCAGGCGCTCCATCAGCTTGTCGAGGCCGCCGAGCGCCTCGATCTGCGCGCGTTCCTCGGGCGTCAGCTCGCGTTGCAGCTTCTTTTCGAGCCAGTCGGGCGGGATCTCGAACGCGTCGGCGGGCAGCGTGGCCACGCCGTGGAAATACGCGCCGAACGCCTGATCGAAACGGTCGAAATATTGCTCGTCCTTCACCAGCGTCATGCGCGACAGGTAGTAGAACGCATCGATCGACGGCGGAATCACGTCCTGACGCAGCGCATCGAGCAGCATCAGGTATTCCTTGACGGAAACAGGCAGCTTGGCCGCGCGCAGCGAATAGAAGAAATCGATCAGCATCGCGAAACGCCTGCGCGGCGAGCGCAGGTCACGGGGGCGAAGGCGGGGCGGGGCACGATCGGGTTCCTCGGCGGCGGCGTGGCGTTCAGCGGTTGTGGCGGTTCATCTGCACGAGCCGCTCGAACAGGCTCATGTCCTGCTCGTTCTTGAGCAGCGCGCCGGCCAGCGGCGGCACCACCAGCTTGTGGTCGGTGGAGCGCAGCGCTTCGGGGGGAATATCCTCCGCCAGCAGCAGCTTCAGCCAGTCGAGCAGTTCGGACGTCGAAGGTTTTTTCTTGAGCCCGGCGACGCCGCGCAATTCGAAGAAACTCTCGAGCGCGGTGCGCACCAGCGCCTGCTTGATGCCGGGGTAGTGGACCTCGATGATGCGCTGCATCGTCACCGGATCGGGGAACTGGATGTAATGGAAGAAGCAGCGGCGCAGGAACGCGTCGGGCAGCTCCTTCTCGTTGTTCGACGTGATGATGACGAGCGGCCGGTGCCGGGCGCGCACCATCTGGCGCGTTTCGTACACATGGAATTCCATGCGGTCGAGTTCGCGCAGCAGGTCGTTCGGGAATTCGATGTCGGCCTTGTCGACTTCGTCGATCAGCAGCACGCAGGGTTCGTCGGCGTCGAAGGCCTGCCAGAGCACGCCGCGCACGATGTAGTTGGCGATGTCCTTGACGCGCTCGTCGCCAAGCTGCGAATCGCGCAGCCGCGAGACGGCGTCGTATTCGTACAGGCCCTGCTGCGCCTTGGTGGTGGACTTGACGTGCCACTGCAGCAACGGCATGCCGAGCGCGGCGGCCACTTCCTCGGCCAGCATGGTCTTGCCGGTGCCGGGCTCGCCCTTGACGAGCAGCGGGCGTTGCAGCGTCAGCGCCGCGTTGACGGCGAGTTTGAGGTCGTCGGTGGCGACATATTGCGAGGAACCTTCGAAGCGCATGGCGGCCTGTTTCCTGCGAAAAATCCCAGTATAAGTCAAAGGCGCTGTTGCGTCGGGGCGGCCCTTGGTATCGTGGCGGGCGTTGTCCGGTGGGGGTTTGCGGGCCGGAGCGGGTGGGTGCGGGGCAGGGCTGGCGCGGATGGACTGCGTCGTCGGCAGCGCGGTACAATCGGCCCGCTTTTCGGCCTGCGTGTCTCATCTATAAGCAAAATGACGCAGTCCGTTGCCTTACCGGGCGACAGGTTTTCCCCTCAAGCTAGGTACAAGCTATGAACAATTTCGTCGGCAAACAGGTCGTGGCCGCGGTAATCGTAGCGCTCGCGGTGTCCGCCGCTCCGGCGGCCCGTGCGGCAGGCAGCCCGAAAGACGGGGCCGGCAAGGCTGCGATGTGCATCGGCTGTCATGGCATCGAAGATTACCGCACGGCGTATCCGGAGGTGTACCGGGTGCCGCTGCTGGGCGGGCAGAATCAGCAATACCTGGAAAACGCGCTGAAGGCGTACCGGAAGAAGGACCGCCATTTCGCGTCGATGAACGCGATTGCCGCGTCGCTGACCGACCAGGACATCGCGGATCTCGCCGCGTACTACGCTGCCCAGAAGCCCGATTCGAAGATCAATCCCTACAAATAAGCCCGCGCTGGCGTTCGCTCAGCCGCACAGGAGCCTCCATGACCAAGCCTCAACCGGCATTCCGCATCGCGGCGGCGCTTGCGCTGGCCGCCTGCCTCGCGACGGGCGTCGCGCACGCGGCCGATGCGGCCAAGGGCAAGCAGCTCGTCGAGTCGCACAACTGCGCCGCCTGCCACGGCACCAAGCTCGACAATCCGATCAACGCCGAATATCCGCGCATCGCGGGGCAGCGCGCCGACTACCTCGTCTGGGCGATGCGCCAGTACCAGATGGGCCTGACCAACCCGCTGCTCGGCCGCAACAACGCGATCATGCAGGCGCAGGTGCAGAGCCTGTCGGTGGGCGACATGAACGACATCGCGGCCTATCTGGAATCGCTGCCGGGCAGCCTGGTGTTCAAGAAGTGAGCGCCTGCCGAGGCTGAGGCCGGTATGAAATGCCCCGCTTCAGCGGGGCATTTTTTTGGGGCGCGAGACGTTGGCGGCGAGGCCGCGGCGCGTGTTCAGTCGCGCGAGGCGCGGCGCAGGATGCGCTGCAGGTAGGCGTCGGTATCGGGCGGCGTACCGGTGCGCTGCGCTTCCCAGATCGTCTCGCCGAGGCATTCCATGATCGCGTGCTGCGCGTCGTGCGCCGACGGCAGGCGCCCGGCCAGCTTCTCGTGCGCGGCGCGGATGCCGGGCGGCTGGTCGATCGACAACTGTTCGCTGATCGCCAGATGCATCGACAGATGCAGGAACGGATTGGTGCGGCCGGCCTCGGGCGGATATTCGCGGGCGCCGGCTTCGGTGTCGTCGTCGAGCTCCGCGTGGTATTCGGGATGCTCGACGATCCAGTCGGCGGCGATCGCCTCCAGCGGCGTGAGGATTTCGCCCTGGCGCTGTTTGCGGCGGGCGTCGATGAAGAAGCGACGCACTTCGTCGCGGCTCGGATTGAACATGATTCGGGGGCTCTGGCAGGCGGTCGAGGTGCCGCGAAAGCGGCCATTCTACGCCGCCGTCGCGCGCGCTGCCGGGCCGGGCTGCGCGCTTTCCTGAGTATCGGGCGGGCGCGGCGCTCGCTAGAATCGCCGGTTGGCCGTTCAGCCCTTTCATCTTTCCACCGCAGGTTCGCTCATGAGCACCGTCGCCGCGCAGGCCTCGCCGTCCACCACCGTTCGCGGCGCCCTGATCGTCGCGCTGTCGGCCGCCGCGTTCGGCGCGATGGCGATCTTCGGCCGCTATGCGTATGCGGGCGGCGTCGACGTGCTGGGCCTGCTGATCTTCCGCTTCGGCGTCGGCGGTGCGCTGCTGGCCCTGATCGCCTGGCGTCGCGGCGTGGCGTGGCCCGGCGGGCGCGCCTGCGCGCGGATCGCGGCGATGGGCGCGATCGGCTACGTCGGCCAGTCGTTCTGCTATTTCACCGCATTGCAGCATGCGCAGGCCAGCCTGGTCGCGCTGCTGCTGTATCTGTATCCGGCATTCGTTACGCTGCTGGCGGCGTGGTGGCTCGGCGAGCGGCTCACGCGCAGGAAGGCGATGGCGCTGGTGCTGTGCGTGGCCGGTTCGGCGCTGATGGTCGGCGGCGGCCACGGCGAGCCGCTCGGCATCGCGTTGTCGCTGGCCGCCGCCGTGATCTATTCGCTCTATATCGTGGCCGGCGCGCGCGCCACGCGCGGCGTCGATCCGCTTGCCACCACGGCCATCATCTGCCTGGCCGCCACCGCGATGTTCGTGCTGATCGCGCTGGTGCGGCTGGCCGCGTTCGGTGTCGCGCCGCACTGGCCGCACACCACGACGAGCTGGTTCGCACTGCTCGGTATTGCGCTGGTGTCGACGGTCGGCGCGATGCTGGCGTTCTTCGCCGGGCTCGCGTTGCTCGGCGCGGCGCGCACCTCGATGCTGTCGACGCTGGAGCCGGTGGTGACGGTCGCGCTCGCGGCGCTGCTGTTCGGCGAGGCGCTTTCGCCGCTGCAGTGGGCCGGCGGCGTGGCGGTGCTGGCGGCGGTGCTGTGGCTTGTCAAGGCAGGCGGCAAGGCCGACGATGCCGCCACGGCGACCGCCAACGCGTGACGGATCGGACTGCGAAACAATCGACCGGATACTGAACGCTACCGGATGCCGATGCAAAAACGGCGGCCTAAGCCGCCGCGTACTTGCGTATCGCTTCGCATGGCGAACGATTTACTCGATCGGCGCCGGCGTCTTGGGCCGGAATTCGCAAAGCGGCTCGATCGCGCAATGCCAGCATTCGGGCCGGCGCGCCTTGCATACGTAGCGGCCGTGCAGGATCAGCCAGTGATGCGCGTCCTGCAGGAATTCGGCCGGCGTGAACTTCTCCAGCCCAGCCTCGACGGCGCGCACATCCTTGCCGGGCGCGAGGCCGGTGCGGTTGGCGACGCGGAAGATATGCGTATCGACGGCGATGGTCGGCTGCCCGAACGCGGTGTTCAGCACCACGTTGGCCGTCTTGCGGCCCACGCCGGGCAGGCCTTCGAGCGCTTCGCGATCGGCGGGCACCTCGCCGCCGTATTGATCGAGCAGAATTCGGCAGGTCGCCACGACGTTCTTCGCCTTGGTCTTGTACAGCCCGATCGTCTTGATGTAGTCGGTCACACCGGCCTCGCCGAGTGCGAGGATTTGCGCCGGCGTGTTCGCCACCGGGAACATCTTGCGCATCGCCTTGTTGACCGAAACGTCGGTGGCCTGCGCCGACAGCAGCACGGCGATCAGGAGTTCGAACGGTGTGGTGTATTCGAGCTCGGTGGTCGGATGCGGGTTCAGGCTTTGCAGCGTTTCGTAGATCGCGCGTCGTTTGTTGGCGTTCATTCGGTGCGGGGCGGCGTGGCCGGCGGTTCGCCGTTGGAGGTGGCGGCATCGGCTGCCTGGCGTTCGGCCTCGATGCGCTTGCGGCGCGCTTCGGCGGCGTCGATCTGCGCCTGCACGGCCGGGCTGACGTTGTCGGTGTTCTTCGGCGCGCTGCCGCTCGCGGCCAGTTCTTCCTTCTTCTTGCGTGCGCGTTCCAGCGCGGCGGCGATGATCGCACGCTTCTTCGCTTCCGGATCGTCGGCGGCCTGCGGCATGGCGGCGCTGGCCTCGACGGCAGGGGCGGCCTCAGCGGTGCTCGCGGCGCTGGCCGCACGGCGTGCCGCCGCGCGGGCCTCGGCAGCCTCGCGCGTACGCTGCTGGCGGGCCAGACGCTGGTCGTGGCGCGCGCGTGCGCCGTCGGCCTGTTGCTGGGTCCAGGCATCCCAGCCGGTGCGCGCGCCGGTGACCGGGATCATGTCGATGCAGTCGACCGGGCAGGGCGGCACGCACAGGTCGCAGCCGGTGCACAGCTCGGCGATCACGGTATGCATCTGCTTGGGCGCGCCGACGATCGCATCGACCGGGCAGGCCTGCATGCACAGCGTGCAGCCGATGCAGAGCTGTTCGTCGATCACGGCGAGCGGCCGCGGGCGCTCCTCGCCATGCTCGACGGCGAGCGCAATCACGGGCTTGCCGAGCAACGCGGCAAGCCGCTCGATGCCTTCATGGCCGCCGGGCGGGCACTGGTTGTAGCCGGCCGCGCCGTTGGCGATCGCCTCGGCGTAGGGTCGGCAGCCTTCGTAGCCGCACTTCGTGCATTGCGTCTGGGGGAGCAGATCTTCGATGCGATCCGCGAGTTTCTGGATGTCGGTCACGGTGACGGCAGAGGCGGCGCGCGCCGGGGGAAGGGCGTTTCAGCGCGGCCTGCAGGGTTCGGCAAAGCGCAATTATCGCCGATTTCCCGCCTTGCGCTCGGCTGCGCCTATGCGCATAATCAAGGCGCATTTTTTGCTCGACCGCTGCAGGGCGCGACCGCCTATCCGGCCGGGTCGGCCCCCGGTGCCGGATGCGGATCGGACGCCCCGGCGATGCCGACTGAATCACGCGAATCACGCGGGCCAAAACACATGACTCAGCCGAAAATCAAAAGAGACCCGGAAGGAACCCGGCGCCGCATCCTGCTGGCCGCCGCAGAAGAATTCGCCAGTGGTGGCCTGTCCGGTGCGCGCGTCGACCAGATCGCCCGCCGTGCCGAAACCAACGAACGGATGCTGTACTACTACTTCGGCAGCAAGGAGCAGTTGTTCACGGCCGTCCTCGAACATTCGTTTTCCGCCCTGAACGAAGCCGAGCGCGTGCTCGAATTCGACGGCGTGCCGCCCGTCGAGGCCGTCACTCGGCTTGCGCATTTCATTTGGGATTACTACCGGGATCATCCGGAGCTGCTGCGCCTCGTCAACAACGAAAACTTGCACGAAGCGCGCTACATGATGAAGGCGGACAGCCTGCGCGCGATGATCTCTCCGCTGGTGCAGACGCTCGGCAGCGTGCTCGCGCGCGGCCAGGCGGCCGGGCTGTTCCGTTCGGACGTCGATCCGCTGCGCTTCTACGTGACGCTGTCTGGGCTCGGCTATTACATCGTGTCGAACCGCTACACGCTGGCGGCCATGCTCGGCCGAGACTTCAGCACACCTGAGGAACGCGCCGAAATGGTGCGCATGAACACCGATATTCTGCTGTCCTATCTGTTGCGTCGCTGAGCGCGCGCCTTTTCCTCTTCCGAATGCGCAAC
>NZ_BAAILN010000148.1:112234-115871 GCF_054589155.1 Burkholderia sp. 3C | reverse complement strand
GCCCGGCTGTGTCTCGCCGGGCGGGGCGTTGTCGTGCGTCGTGGAAGCGGGCGCGTACTGCGCGCCCGCGAGGCTCAGACCGTTTTGCGGGCGCGCGGCGAGCGGGCCGGCGAAGCCTTCGGTGCGACGGCCTTCTTGGCGGCAGGCTTGGTCGACGTGGCCGGTTGGGCCGGCGAACGGCGCGAGCCGGCGGCGCTGCGCTTGGGCGTGGTGCGTTGCGCGGCTTTGGCCGGCGCGGCGTGCGCGGTGCCGGCTGCGGCATCCTGAGCGGCGGCACTGACTGCCGGGCTGGCGGCGGCCTGGGATGCCGTCACGCTGATCGCATCATCGTTGCCCGGTGCTACCGGCGCCGCGCCGGCCGGCGTTTTCGACGTGGGCTGGTGCTCGCGGATGAACTCGCGCAGTTGCGGGTAGATGATGGTGCGCCAGCGGCGGCCCGAGAAGATCCCGTAGTGGCCGCACTTCTCGGCGGTCAGGCTGCGGCGGTGTTCGTCGGGAATGCCCGTGCACAGCTCCTGCGCGACGTGCGTCTGGCCGCTGCCGGAAATGTCGTCGAGTTCGCCTTCGATCGTCATCAGCGCCGTCTGGCTGATGTCGGCCGGCTTGACGCGCTCGCCGCGTACATCCCAGGTGCCTTCGGCCAGGCCGAATTCCTGGAACACCAGGCGGATCGTGTCGAGGTAATACTCGGCGGCCATGTCGAGCACCGCGTTGTACTCGTCATAGAAGCGGCGATGCGCTTCCGCGTCTTCCTCGTCGCCGCGCATCAGGCTTTGGTAGAAATCCCAGTGCGATTGCGCGTGGCGCTCGGGGTTCATCGCGACGAAGCCGGTGTGCTGCAGGAAGCCCGGATAGACCTGGCGGCCTTCGCCCGGATAGTTCGCCGGCACCGTGTGGATCACGTTGTTCTCGAACCACGCGAGCGAATGGTTGGTGGCCAGCGAGTTGACCGAGGTGGGGCTCTTTCGCGCGTCGATCGGGCCGCCCATCATGGTCATGGTCAGCGGGGTGTCCTCGCCGCGGCTCGCCATCAGCGAGATCGCCGCGAGCACCGGCACGGTGGGCTGGCACACCGAGATCACGTGCAGGTTGCGCGCGCCGATATGGCGGATGAAATCCTGGATGTAATCGACGTAGTCGTCCAGATGGAACGGGCCGGTTTCCACCGGCACCATGCGCGCGTCGATCCAGTCGGTGATGTAGACCTTGTGATCCTGCAGCAGCGTGCGCACGGTGTCGCGCAGCAGCGTGGCGTGGTGGCCCGACAGCGGCGCACACACCAGCACCACCGGCTCTTCCTTCAACTGGCCGACCGCCACCGAATCGTCGGCGAAGCGCTTGAAGCGGCGCAGCCGGCAGAACGGCTTTTCGATGACCGTCTGCTCGACGATCGGAATGTGATGGCCGTCCTTCTCGATCTGGTGCAGGTTGAATTCGGGTTTTTCGTAGTCCTTGCCGAGCCGGTACATCAGCTCGTAGGCCGCGGACCAGCGCGTGGCGCCGGGCATCAGCGACAGCGGGCTGGACGGATTGGCGAAGGATTTCGACGCGGCCTGTGCCCAGGCGGTCAGCGGACTCAACAACGCCCGCTGGAATTCGTGCATTTGGTAAAGCATGAGGGCTCCCGAGGGGAGAGCGTCGCGGGAGCGCTCTTCGCCGCGGCGCGCAGTCAAGTCCGGGGCCGGACCACGGTATTCGGTGGCCGGCCAGTCGCGACGATCATAGCGGGTTCCGCCTCATGCCGCAATGCAGCATTTTCCCCATGCGGGGTTGATTTTGCGATGTTTTACGAATCCGCAAACTGACTCGCCCCTGTCGCAAAATCGTGCTGCCGAACGGCTCGACGACCTCAGCGGCCGTCGGTTTCCACCGCCATCGGCTGGCCCGCCGCCTGCGCCATTTCTTCCTCGTGGTGCATCAGGTTCATGGCCGTATGCACCAGCGCGACGTGCGAGAACGCCTGCGGGAAATTGCCGACCAGGCGCCCCTCGATCGGATCGTATTCCTCGGCCAGCAGGCCCAGATCGTTGGCCAGCGACAGCAGCCGGCGGAACAGCCGGTGGGCGTCGTCGATCCGGCCGAGCAGCGCGTAGTTGTCGACCAGCCAGAAGCTGCAGGCGAGGAAGGTGCCTTCGCCGGGCGGCAGGCCGTCGTCGAAATCGGTAGTGCGATAACGCATCACCAGGCCGCCGTGCAGCAGCTCGCGCTCGATCGCCTCGACCGTGCCGACCACGCGCGGGTCCGACGGCGGCAGGAAGCCGACCAACGGCAGCATCAGCACGCTCGCGTCGAGTTCGTCGCTGCCATAGCTCTGCGAGAACGCCTGCTTGCTCTCGTTCCAGGCGTTCTGGCACACGTCCTCGTGGATCGCGTCGCGCAGCGCGCGCCAGTGGTCGAGCGGCGCGGGCAGGCGGAACTGCTCGGCCGACTTGATCGCGCGATCGAACGCCACCCACGCCATGATCTTCGAGAACGTGAAGTGCTTGCGGCCGCCGCGCGTTTCCCAAATGCCTTCGTCGGGCTCGCGCCAGATTTTCTCGAGATGGGTGAGCAGCGCGCACTGGACGGACCAGACGGTATCGTCGGCCTGCAAGCCGCCGACGCGCGCCAGGTGCAGCGCGGCCATCACCTCGCCGAACACGTCGAGCTGAAGCTGGTTGGCCGCGTTGTTGCCGATCCGCACCGGTTTGGAATCCTGATAGCCGGGCAGCCAGTCGAGCTCCATTTCGGGCAGACGGCGTTCGCCGGCGATGCCGTACATGATCTGGATCTGCTCGGGCGAGCCGGCCATCACGCGGCCGAGCCAGGCGCGCCAGGCGCGTGCTTCGTCGTAGTAGCCGGCGCGCATCAGCGCGAGCAGCGTGATGGTGGCGTCGCGCAGCCAGCAGAAGCGGTAATCCCAGTTGCGGGTGCCGCCGATGTGCTCGGGCAGCGAAGTGGTGGGCGCGGCCACGATGCCGCCGGTCGGCTCGTAGGCCAGCGCCTTCAGCGTGATCAGCGAGCGGCGCACGGCGCCGGCGTAGCGGCCCTGGATCTGGCAGCGCGACGACCATTCGAGCCAGTGATTCTCGGTGCGCGCGAGCATCGACAGCGGTTCGCGCGCCGGCGGCAGGCGCAGATGCGACGGCGCATAGGCCAGCGAGAATGGCACGCGCTCTTCGGCATGCACGGTGAATTCGGCGACGGTGCGCAGGTTTTCGCCCGACAGCGGCACCGGGGTGCGCAGCGCCACCGTGTCGGGGCCGGCGATCGCCTTCATGCCGGCTTCGCGCGACAGCCGCGTGACCCACGGGATCGAGAAACCGTAATCGAAGCGCAGCACCAGTTCCATCTGCATCGGCACGTGGCCGCGCTTGCCGATCACGATGCGCACGAGTTCGGACCAGCCGTTGCCGGGCGGCATGAAATCCACCACGGTGACGGAGCCCGTCTCGCATTCGTAATCGGTTTCGAGGATCAGGGTTTCGCCGCGATAACGGCGCGTGCTCGACAGGATCTTGGCGTCGGCGGACGGGCGGATCAGCCAGCGGCCGTGGTCGGGCGTGCCGACCAGCGCGGCGAAGCAGGCCCCCGAGTCGAAGCGGGGCCAGCAGAGCCAGTCGACCGAGCCGTCGCGCGAGATCAGGGCCGCGGTATG
>NZ_BAAILN010000148.1:107720-112077 GCF_054589155.1 Burkholderia sp. 3C | reverse complement strand
GTGCGCGCCGCGAAACGACGCTGGCGCGCACGGCCCCGTATACTTCGTTCGAACGAAACGGGCAGGGGCCGCCCGAATCGTTGAACAATCACAACAACTGAGGCGTTTCGGTGCAGGGAAGTTCCAACGGCCTTGATATTCCCGCACCGCGGCCCCTCCATTTCGAGAGGATTACGCGTATGACACCGCTGAGACTGGGTCACTGGATCAAGGGTATCGCCGTGGTGCTGTCGCTGTCCGCCGCGCACGCGTTTGCGCAGGATACCGCCAATGCGCCGACCGATGCCGTCTATAACCTGCTGGTCGGCACCTACACCGGTGCGGGCAGCGAGGGCATCTACGTGTACCGGTTCGATACGCGTACCGGCGATGTCTCACCCGTCGTCTCGACCGCGAAAACGGTCAATCCGTCCTATCTGCTGCCGAGCCGCGACGGGCGTTTCGTCTACGCCGTCAACGAGCTGCCCGGCGACGACGGCCCGGCCAGCCAGCGCGGCGGCGTCAGCGCGTTCGCGTTCGATGCGAAATCCGGCACGCTGAATTTCCTCGATCGCGTGTCGTCGGAAGGGAACGATCCGTGCTATCTGAGCCTGTCGCCGGACGGCAAGTACCTCGTCACGGCCAATTATTCGGTGGCGGCGGACCCGGGCGGCAGCTTCACGGTGTTCCCGGTCGAGGCGGACGGCAAGGTGGGCGCCTCGGTGCTGAACGTGCATCACGAGGGCGGCGGCCCGGTGAAGGGGCGCCAGGACGGCGCGCACGTCCATTCGACGGTGTTCTCGCCGGATGGCAACTACCTGTTCGTGCAGGATCTCGGCGTCGACAAGCTGTTCGAGTATCGCTACACGCCCGACGGCTCGCGCGGCCTGTTCGGCCCGACCGATGCGCGCTACACGCCGCTGCCGCCGGGCACCGGCCCGCGCCACCTGGTGTTCTCGCGGAACGGCCGCTTCGCCTATCTGACGACCGAACTGAAGGGCACCGTCGAGGTGTATGGCTACCAGGACGGCAAGCTGACCCATCTGCAGAGCGTGAAGATGTCGGCGCCCGGCTTTCACGGGCAGGAAGGCGGCGGCGCGATCCACGCCTCGCCGGACGGCCGCTTCCTCTACGTGACGAACCGCGGCGATGCCAACGAGCTGGTGGCCTACAAGATCGACGCCGCGAGCGGCAAGCTCGCGTTCGTGAGCCGTCAGTCGACGTTCGGCAAGACGCCGCGTGAATTCCTGATCGATCCCACCGGCAAGTGGTTGATCGTCGGCAACCAGGAAAGCGGCGCGTTCTACGTGTTCCGCCGCGACGTGGCGACGGGCCGGCTCGATCCCGACGCGCGCAAGATCGCACTGAGCAAGCCGGTCGATTTCAAGCTGGTGCCGGTGCAGCCGTAAGCCGGGCGACGAATGAAAAACGGGCGGGACGCGTGGGGGTCACTTCACGCCCCGCCCGTTTTTCATGAGGCTGGGTTCGGCTGCCGGCCTGGCGATGGCGCCGACCGTTGCATGGGCAACCGACCGCTTGCTCATGCAACGTTTTTCGACGCATCTGGCGCGCAGCGGAGCAATTTCGGTGCCGCGCGCCGCGTATTTTCTCGCGTGTTTTCCTACTCGGCCAGCGGCGGCGCGAGCACTTCGCGGCTGCCGTTAATGCCCATTGCCGACACCAGGCCCGCCGTTTCCATCTGCTCGACCAGACGCGCCGCGCGGTTGTAGCCGATGCGCAATTGCCGCTGCACCGACGAGATCGACGCGCGCCGCGTGCGCACCACGAACGCCACCGCTTCGTCGTAGAGCGGATCGGCTTCGGCGTCGGGCGCTTCGCCGAACAGGTCCTGCGTCGACCCGCCTTCGCTGGTCGGGCCGTCGAGGATGCCTTCCTCGTATTGCGGCTCGCCGAATTGCTTCAGGTATTCGACGAGGCGGTGCACTTCCTCGTCGGCCACGAACGCGCCGTGGATGCGCTGCGGGTAGCCGGTGCCGGGCGGCAGGAACAGCATGTCGCCCTGGCCCAGCAGCGATTCGGCGCCCATCTGGTCGAGAATCGTGCGCGAATCGATCTTCGACGACACCTGGAACGCCACGCGCGTCGGGATGTTCGCCTTGATCAGGCCGGTGATCACGTCGACCGACGGGCGCTGGGTAGCGAGGATCAGGTGGATGCCGGCCGCACGCGCCTTCTGCGCGAGCCGCGCGATCAGTTCCTCGATCTTCTTGCCGGCCACCATCATCAGGTCGGCCAGCTCATCGATCACCACCACGATCAGCGGCAGCGGCGAGAGCGGTTCGGGCGCCTCGGGCGTCAGCGAGAACGGGTTGCCGATCTTCTTGTCGCGGGCGGCCGCGTCGCGCAGCTTCTGGTTGAAGCTCGCGAGATTGCGCACGCCCACGGCCGACATCAGCCGGTAGCGCTTTTCCATTTCGCCGACGCACCAGTTCAGCGCGTTCGCGGCCAGCTTCATGTCGGTGACGACCGGCGCGAGCAGGTGCGGAATGCCTTCGTAGACGGACAGCTCCAGCATCTTCGGGTCGATCATGATCAGCCGCACTTCCTCGGGCGTGGCCTTGTAGAGTAGCGAGGCGATCATCGCGTTGATCGCGACCGACTTGCCGGAGCCGGTGGTGCCGGCCACCAGCATGTGCGGCGCCTTGGCCAGATCGGTGACGACCGGGTTGCCGGTGATGTCCTTGCCCATCGCGATCGTCAATTGCGAGGCCGAATGCTGGTATTGGCGCGAGGCGAGGATTTCCGACAGGCGGATCATCTGGCGTTTCGCGTTCGGCAGTTCGAGGCCCATGCAGGTCTTGCCGGGGATCGTCTCGACCACGCGAACCGACGTGAGGCCGAGGCCGCGCGACAGGTCCTTCATCAGGCCGACGATCTGGCTGCCGCGCACGCCGAGCGCCGGTTCGATCTCGAAGCGCGTGATGACCGGGCCGGCCGATGCGCCGACCACCGTGACCGGCACCTTGAACTCCTGCAGGCGCTGCTCGATGACCTGGCCGGTCTGGGCCAGATCGGCCTCGGAGATCGGCGGCATGTCGTCGGCGGGCGGTTCGAGCAGGTCGAGGCCGGGCAGTTCGACGTTCGAAGCGGCCGGGGCACGGAATTCGAAGGCGTTCGGCGGGGCCTGGCGGGCCGGCGGTTCGCTTGCGGCGGGCGGGGTGGCCTGAGCGGCCGAGGCGGGCGTTGGCGCGGCAGGTTGCGCGGTGGCCGGGGCGAATGCGCCCGGCAGGAACGCCGGGGCGATGTCGGCTGATGCCGTTGCGGGTTCCGAGGCCGCCAGGCCGGAAGCGAGCGTCTCGCTCGGCGTGGACAGCGTGAACGATGCGTCGGTCGACAGCACCGAGGGCTGCGGCGCGGCGTAGTCGGTGTCGCTGGCCGACGAGAACGTGAAGGCCGATGGCGTCGAGGGTGTCATGGCCGTCAGCGGTGCGCTCAATGTCTCGGCGAAGGCGGATGTCGAGACGGCGGGCGCGGAGGCATCGGTCGGCACGCTCGGCAGCGATTCCCAAGGCGGGACGGCGTGGGTTGCGGGCGGCGCTTCCGTGACGGGGGCCGGTGTCGGCGCGAGGTGGCTGCTGCTGGCGACCGTTTGCGGCGGCGCAGATGCGAACGGGGGTGTTCCGGCGGACGTCCGGGCGGCGTCGTTTGTATCGACGCTGTCCAGCGGCGCGGCATGGGCGTCCGCAGGCATGACGCTGCTTGCGCCGACCGTTGCCGATGCTGACGTACTGACGGCATCGCCGCTGGCGACGAACGACGAGCGCAGCGGCGTGATGGCCGGTTCATCGGCGTATTGCGCCGTTGATTTGTCGGGCGTTGCCGCAATGGCTTCGATCGGCAGGCTCGGTGCGGCTGGCGCGAAAACGTTGGCGTCGTCGCGCTGCTCCGTAGCCGGGCCGAATGCGACGGGTGCGGCGCGTGTTGTCGAGATGCTGTTCTTGAGATGCGCGGGCGGTTGCGTATCAACGGGTGGCATTTGCGGAGCAAGGCCGACGAAGGCATCGGCGTCATGCGCGAATCCCGCGCCGTCATTCACTGGCGGCAGGAAGGCGCTCATGTCGATGACGGCATCGGACGACGTGTCCGAGCCTTCGTCGTCGGCATCCGGGCTGGGCGGCACGTCGCTTGGGTCGGCCGTCATCTCGAAGGCGGGCGGCGTGCTGGGCAGCGCCGTGTCATCCGATGCGCTGGCCGCGAGCGTATCCGGCAAGGTCTCGCGCGTTGTGAACATCCCCGCGGCTTGTACGCTGCCCGCCGCGGCCGCGCTTGCGAGGTCGCCGGTGCCCGACGGCGTTACCGTCGCGCCGGCCAGCGCGGCCCATTGCGCCGTGCTGGCATCGATCGAGCGCAGCGCGTC
>NZ_BAAILN010000148.1:106470-107566 GCF_054589155.1 Burkholderia sp. 3C | reverse complement strand
GCCGGTGGCGCGGGACGGCGCGGCGTGACGTTCGCGTTCTGCGCCGGTGCGGCCGCGCGCGGCAACGGCCGGGCGGGGGCAGGTTGCGGCGCGGGTGGCCGGGCCGGCGGCGTGATCGGCGGCACCACCGGGCGGATCGGCGTGGCGGCCGGGGCCGCGCGCCGCGTGGACGGATAGCGTTCCTGCAGCACCTTGACCGCCTGCGCGGCGTGCACGGCCGACGAGGCGATGGTCGGCGAAGCCGGCGGCATCGATACCGACGACGGCACGAAGGGCGGCGGCACCGGCGGCGCGGCCAGGGCGGCGCTGCCCGTCGCCGTGGCGGCTTTCGCGGATGCGGTGGTGGCCGCCGCGGCCATGCCGCTGTTGCCTGACGCCGGCCGGCCGCCCGAATTCGGATTCAACCATCCCTGCGGCGCCGACGGCTCGACCGGCTGCACCCGCGTGATCGGCGGCGGCGTCCAGCCGCGCGGCTCCTGGCGCGTTTCGCGCCGCGCCTCGCCGCGCATGTCGCGCTTCGCGTCGGGCTTCCACAGCGTGGGCCGCGCGAAACGCCCGTTGCGCTTGGGCGCCATCGAGTTGACGGTGTTCGCCGCGGACGGCTGCACGTCGCCCGCGCGCCGCACGCGGCGATCTTCGTCGCGATGCAGCGCGCTGCGCGGCAGGTCGGCGACGGAGCGTGCTTCGTCCTCGTCGCGCCGTCCGCCACGGCCGAGCCGGAAGCCGAACGAGCGGTCGAGCCAGTCGTTGGTGGTGCGCCAGTCGGCGCCGAGCAGCCAGGGCAGGCCGCCGACGAACAGCACGACCATCACCAGCGGCGTGCCGATATGGCCGAACACGCGGTCGAAGCCGGCCGCGAGGGCATGGCCGAATGCGTCGCCGGTGTCGCCGCCCGGCAGCGCCGTGGCGAGCGTGCAACTGGCGACGAACACGCTCGCGAAGCCGAGCCAGAGGCGGATCAAGCCGCGCCCGGCCGTGCCGGCGCCGCCCGGCAGCATCGCCTTGACGAGCCGCCAGACCAGGGGAACGAACCAGATGGCCGAGACGCCGAACCAGCCAAAAACTACGCTATGCATACCAGGAAACGTGGAATCGC
>NZ_BAAILN010000148.1:103524-106324 GCF_054589155.1 Burkholderia sp. 3C | reverse complement strand
GGCATCCGATCCCCGCGCGCGGGCCGGATGCACGATGCTGTCGCGCGGCGCATCGACCGATGGCCGCGCGCATCGAAAGGATTACTGGGGGTCGCGACGCGCGAATGTCAGCGTCGCGCCGTCGTCGGTCACCAGGTATAGCTGTTGCGGCGCCTGCATCTGCAGGCCGGCCTTGGAAATATGCGCGAGCGCGTCGAGATACGGGCGTTCGAGCTTGCCGCCGGCCGAGGCCGGGCAGGCCATCCGCGTGCCGGCCAGCGGCCCGAAGCCGAGCAGCCCGTTCTTCACGGTATAGGTGCCGGAATAGCGGTTGCAGCCCGAGAAGCCCGACGCGCGGCGCACGCCGTCGGTGGTCGACAGCGTCAGCTGGATCGGCTGGCCGCCGGCGTCGCCTTGCGGCACGTCGCGCTGCGAGCCGTCGGCATTGCGCCAGCTCGCGAGCTGCCAGCTCGTGTCGTCGACCAACTGGATGGCGGCCGGATTGAACGGATCGGACGCGGGGGCGCCGGCATCGGGGTGGGTCGGCATCGCGCAGGCGGCCAGTGCGGCAAGCGCCACCGCGGCGAGCGGCGCGCGCAGCGGCTTCATGAAGCGGTGGGGCGTGCGGCAGGCCGTGGAGGGGTTATGCATGGCCTCGATCCTCGTATTGATGGCGGTGCTGGCAAAGGCGTAAGAGTAACGCAGTCGGCACGCGGCAGGCGAGCAGACCATCCGCGGCGGCAAACGTTCTGCGTCAGGTTGCTGCGGGCTCGCGTGTTAACATCGCGGCTCGGTCGTTCCTCACACGTTCACCCCAATCATTTCAGCGGGAAATCTCATGCAGATCGGTCAGCGGCTCGGTACGCCGCTTTCGCCTTCCGCCACGCGCGTCATGCTGCTGGGCGCCGGCGAACTCGGCAAGGAAGTCATCATCGCGTTGCAGCGCCTCGGGGTTGAAGTCATCGCCGTCGATCGCTACGCGAACGCGCCCGGGCACCAGGTCGCCCATCGCGCGCACGTGATCGACATGACCGACGCGGCGTCGCTGCGCGCGCTGGTCGAATCCGAACAGCCGCACCTGATCGTCCCCGAGATCGAGGCGATCGCCACCGACGCGCTGGCGGCCATCGAGGCGGAAGGCGTGGCCGAGGTGATTCCCACCGCGCGTGCCACCCAACTGACGATGAATCGCGAGGGCATTCGCCGTCTCGCGGCCGAGGAACTCGGCCTGCCGACCTCGCGTTATGCGTTCGCGCAGTCGTTCGAGGAATTCCGCGCGGCGGTCGCATCGATCGGCTTCCCGTGTGTGGTGAAGCCGGTGATGTCGTCGTCGGGCAAGGGCCAGTCGGTGGTCAAGCAGGACGCCGATATCGAGCCGGCCTGGCAATACGCGATGGCCGGTGGCCGCGTGAACCACGGCCGCGTGATCGTCGAGGGCTTCGTCGATTTCGAATACGAAATCACCCAACTGACGGTGCGCGCGATCGACCCGGCCAGCGGCGAGACCCGGACCTATTTCTGCGACCCGGTCGGCCACGTCCAGGTGGCGGGCGATTACGTCGAATCCTGGCAGCCGCAGCCGATGAGCGCACTGGCCCTGGAACGTTCGCGCGAAATCGCACACCAAGTGACAACGGCGCTGGGCGGCCGCGGCCTGTTCGGCGTGGAACTGTTCGTGCGTGGCGACGAGGTCTGGTTCTCCGAAGTCAGCCCGCGTCCGCATGACACGGGGCTTGTCACGCTGGCCTCGCAGCGCCAGTCGGAGTTCGAACTGCACGCGCGCGCAATTCTCGGCCTGCCGGTCGATCCGACCCTGTCGTCGCCGGCCGCTTCGGCGGTCATCTATGGCGGTATCGACGAGGCCGGCATCGCGTTCGAAGGCGTGGCCGAGGCGTTGGCCGTGCCGGGCGTGGATCTGCGCCTGTTCGGCAAGCCGGAGAGCTTCGTCAAGCGCCGCATGGGCGTGGCGGTGGCGACCGGCGCCGATGTGGGCGAGGCCCGCGAGCGCGCACGGCGGGCCGCCGCGGCAGTTCGCCCGGTGTCGGCCCGCTGAGGCGGGGCCAGGCGCCGCAACCGTATCGAAGGCCGTGGCGGCATCCGCTGCCCGGTCAGGGAGTGTCACTATGAAATGGGCATTGATTGCCGTGCTGTGCGCGGCGGTATCGGGTTGCGGCGTGGCCGCCGCGCCGTGCCGCGTCGCGTCGGCCGGGCTGAAGATGGTGCCGTTGGTCGGTCACGTGGCCGCCGCGCCAACCGATGGTTGCGCGGCCGTCATCGATCCTTGATCGATTCTTGTTATTGGGGCCGATTCGTGGTTCGAAGTGGCCCCTGCTCGGAGCACGCATGATCCGCATCACGTTCGCCGCCGGCCTGCTCGCCGGCCTGGCCGGCATCGGCCTGGCTTCGGTTGCTCACGCCGCGCAACTGACCGTCGAGGAAATCGACGCCGATGCGCGCACCGTGTCGACCTACCAATGCGCGGATCGGCCGAAGCCGGTGCGGGTGGCCTACTGGCTGGCCCGCAACGGCCAGAGTTTCGCGCTGGTGCCGGTCGACGGCAAGCCGATGCTGTTCGTCGATACCCTGTCCGCCTCGGGTGTCCGTTATCAGGCGGGCCGCTATGTCTGGTGGACCAAGGGCCGCACCGGCAACCTGCGCGATCAAATCGGCGGCCAGGACGCGCCGCCGCTGCTCGCCGATTGCACGGAGATTGCCCCGCGCGGCAAGCGTCCGTGAGGCGTGCCGCGGCTTCGTCGCAGGCCAGTGCTACAATGCGGGCCTTTCCGTCGGCGTTCGGCCGCACGGGGCGGCGCGCCGGGAT
>NZ_BAAILN010000148.1:93255-103426 GCF_054589155.1 Burkholderia sp. 3C | reverse complement strand
GCGCGCCGCAGTAGTTCCGTCATTCATTCCATATGTCGTTCGCGCGGCAGCCCGTCACCGGCGCTGCCGCGCCAGATTCCCCGCCGCGCCATTTGAGCGAAACGCCAACCATGTCCGATTCAGCAGCCACGTCCGTCGACGCAACTTTCGATCAGTTCGGCCTCGCGCCCGACATTCTGAAGGCCATTGCGGAGCAGGGCTATACGAAGCCGACGCCGATCCAGGCGCAGGCGATTCCGGTCGTGCTGTCGGGGCGCGACGTGATGGGCGCCGCGCAAACCGGCACCGGCAAGACGGCCAGCTTCTCGCTGCCGATCATCCAGCGCCTGCTGCCGCAAGCGAACACGAGCGCCTCGCCGGCGCGCCACGCGGTGCGCGCGCTGATCCTCACGCCGACCCGCGAACTGGCCGACCAGGTGGCCGCCAACGTTCATTCGTACGCGAAGCACACGGCGCTGCGCAGCGCCGTGGTGTTCGGCGGCGTCGACATGAACCCGCAAATGGCCGAGCTGCGCCGCGGCGTCGAAATCCTGATCGCGACGCCGGGCCGCTTGCTCGACCACGTTCAGCAAAAAACGGCGAACCTGGGCCAGGTGCAGATGCTGGTGCTCGACGAGGCCGACCGGATGCTCGACATGGGCTTCCTGCCCGACCTGCAGCGCATCCTGAACCTGCTGCCGAAGGTGCGCCAGACGCTGCTGTTCTCGGCCACGTTCTCGCCCGAAATCAAGAAGCTCGCCGCGACCTACCTGACCAATCCGCTGACCATCGAAGTTGCGCGCAGCAATGCCACCGCGACCAACGTGACGCAGATCGTCTACGACATCCCCGAGGGCGACAAGCAGGCGGCCGTCGTCAAGCTGATCCGCGATCGCGCGCTCAAGCAGGTGATCGTGTTCTGCAACAGCAAGCTCGGCGCGAGCCGGCTGGCGCGTCAGCTCGAACGCGACGGCGTGATCGCCACGGCGATTCACGGCGACCGCTCGCAAAACGAACGGATGCAGGCGCTCGACGCCTTCAAGCGCGGTGAAGTCGAGGCGCTGGTGGCGACCGACGTGGCCGCGCGCGGCCTCGATATCGCCGAGCTGCCGGCCGTGATCAACTTCGACCTGCCGTTCAGCGCGGAAGATTATGTGCACCGGATCGGCCGGACCGGCCGCGCGGGCGCCTCGGGCGACGCGCTGTCGCTGTGCAGCCCGAACGAGCGCAAGCAACTGGCCGACATCGAAAAGCTGATCAAGCGCGACCTGCCGTTGCAGCCGCTGGCCATCGACGCGCCGGCGCGTCCGCGCCGCGAACACGCCGAGCGCAGCGAACGTGGGGAGCGTGGCGAACGCGATCGCAGCGAAGCGCGCGGCCCGCGCCGCTCGCCTGCGCACGGCGGCGAACGCACGCATCATTCGCGCCGCGAGGCGCCGGTCGACGAGTTTTTCCTGAAGCCTTACGTGCCGTCGTCGAGCGCGCGCGAGCAGGAAGAAGCGATCAAGCAGCCGGCCCAGCCGGAGAAGAAGTCGAAGCAGCCGCTGGCCGCGCTGCTGGGCGGCTTCGGCATGCCGCGCCGTTCGTCGTCGTAAGCGGCGGCGGACCTTGGCCTGACAGCGGGCGGATGCGAAAGCGTCCGCCCGTTTTGTTTGGGTGGCGCTGAAACGGAAGGGTGTCGTGCCTGGTGCGGCTGGGTCAGCGGGCATTCGGCCCGAAGCGCGCGGCCCAGGCTGCCGTTGCCGCCGGGAAGAACGTGTCGAGAGACGCTTGCGCCGAGGATGGCAGCGTCAGGCCCAGGTGGGTGGCCGCCGCGATCAGTGCGGTCAACGGCCTGGACGCATCGAGCGCGGTCGCGCCGGTCTGCTTGCTGAGTTTCTCGCCGTTGGTGTCGACCACCACCGGCACGTGCAGGTACGTGGGCGTTGCCACGCCAAGACATTGCTGAAGGTAGAGTTGCCGCGCGGTGGAATCCAGCAGATCCGCGCCGCGCACGACATGCGTGACCCCGGCATCGCGGTCGTCCACCACCACGGCGAGTTGGTAGGCCCATTGCCCGTCGGCGCGTTTCAGCACGAAATCGCCGACTTCGGTGGCGAGGTTCTGTGTTTGCGCGCCTTGCCAGCGATCGTCGAAACGGATCGAGGCCGCCGCGCCGTCGGGCACGCGCAGCCGCCAGGCACGCGCGGGCTTGCCGTGCAGGCCGTCGCGGCAGGTGCCCGGATAGGCGAGCGTGGTATGGCGTTCGTGGGCGGCGCGCAACGAATCGGCGATTTCCTTGCGTGTACAGCCGCACGGATAGACATGGCCGGCTTGCGTGAGCGCGTCGAGCGCCTGCGTGTAGGCGGTGTCGCGCCGGCTCTGCCAGACGGGCGGCGCATCGGCCGCGAGCCCGAACGCGGCCAGCGTGTCGAGGATCGCGTCGGCCGCGCCGGGCATCGTGCGCGGGCCGTCCACATCCTCGATTCGCACCAGCCATGTGCCGCGGTGGGCTCGGGCATCGAGCCAGCTTGCCAGCGTACCGACCAGCGAGCCGAAATGCAGCGGGCCGGTGGGCGACGGCGCGAAGCGGCCGCAATAGCGCGAGTTCAAGGCCGGCCCGGTGCGCGAAAGCCGGCAGCCGTCAGGCTGCGTTCGGCCGCGAGGCCGCGCCGGCGAGGGCGTTGCCACCGGCCGGATGGCAGGCCGGGCAGGACTGGCCCACGACGTACAGCGGCGATTGCTGTTGCTCCGCCGTGACCACGGCGCGGCACGCGAAGCAGGTGACGTTGCCGGTTGGCGCCAGTTGCGGATTCAGCGCGGTGCGGTGGTCGAACACGAAGCAGTCGCCGTGATAGTGGGCGCCGCCGACTTCCTCGAAATACTTGAGGATGCCGCCTTCGAGCTGGTAGACGTGATCGATGCCGATTTCCTTCATGTGGATCGCGGCCTTCTCGCAGCGGATGCCGCCGGTACAGAACGAGACGACCGTCTTGCCTTCGAGATCGGCGCGGTTCGCATCGATCACGGCCGGGAATTCGCTGAATTTGTCGATGCGGTAATCGAGCGCGTGGTCGAACGTGCCGACATCGACCTCGAACGCATTGCGCGTATCGAGCATCACGACCGGGCGGCCTGCGTCGTCCTGGCCGCGGTCGAGCCAGGTTCTCAGCGTTTGCGCATCGACCGACGGCGCGCGGCCAAGCTCCGGCTTGATGGCCGGCTTCTTCATCGTGATGATTTCGCGCTTCAGGCGCACCAGCATGCGGCGAAACGGCTGCGAATCGGACAGGCTTTCCTTGAACTGCAGGTCGGCGAACTTGCCCTCGAACAGCGGATCTTCGCGCAGATAGGCGATGAACGAGCCGGCGGCTTCGCGCGGGCCGGCGATGAACAGGTTGATGCCTTCGGGCGACAGCAGGATCGTGCCGCGCAGCCCGAGTGACTGGCAGCGCTCGGTGACGAGCGGCCGCCAGGCTTCGGGCGACTCGATCGTGACGAAGCGGTAGGCGGCGAGGTTGACGATGGACATGATGAACCGGTGATGAAGCGGGGCGGGCGCGGCGCACGGCTGCGCCGGAAAGGGCGCAAATGAGGGTGCGATGCCGCGCGGCGGGCCGCCGCGTGAATGAGCGAAACCCGTATTATCCCGCAAACGGGGCGGCGGACCAGTCGGCCGAACGGGGCAGGCAACGTGTCGCACCGACGTGCCCCGATGCGCGACTCCCGCCAGACCTGGCCGGATGGCCAGCGCGGCGTTTTTTCCGGCCGTCGGACGTTGCCTTCGTCACGACGCGGCTACAATAACGCCCATGTCAGATCCCCGCTTCGTCCATCTTCGCGTTCACTCCGAATTCTCGATTGCCGACGGCATCGTGCGCCTCGACGACCTCGTCAAGGCCGCGGCCGCCGACGGTCAGGGCGCGCTCGCCCTGACCGATCTCGGCAACGCGTTCGGCCTCGTCCGGTTCTACCAGGAAGCCCGTGGCAAGGGCGTCAAGCCGATCGCCGGCTGCGATGTCTGGATCACCAACCACGACGATCGCGACAAGCCCTCACGCCTGTTGCTGCTGGTGCGCGACAAGGCCGGCTACCTGAATCTCTGCGAGCTGCTGTCCAAGGCCTGGCTCACCAATCAATACCGCGGCCGCGCGGAAGTCGATGCCCAATGGCTCGAATCCGAACTCGGCCAGGGCTTGCTCGCGCTGTCGGGCGCGCAGCAGGGCGACATCGGCCTCGCGCTGGCGGCCGGCAACCTCGGAGCGGCGCGCCGCCATGCGCAGCGCTGGTCGCGCGTGTTCCCGGGCGGCTTCTATATCGAGCTGCAGCGCTACGGCCAGCCGGGCGCCGAAGCCTACGTGCAGGAAGCCGCCAAGCTCGCGGCCGAGCTGAAGCTGCCGGTGGTGGCCACGCACCCGCTGCAGTTCATGGGCGACGACGATTTCACGGCGCACGAGGCGCGCGTGTGTATCTCGGAAGGCGACATCCTCGCCAATCCGCGTCGCCAGAAGCGCTTCACCACCGATCAATGCTTCCGCACCCAGGCCGAGATGGCCGCGCTGTTCGCCGATATTCCGTCGGCCGTGCAGAACACGGTCGAGATCGCCAAGCGCTGCAACCTCAAGCTCGAACTGGGCAAGCCGAAGCTGCCGCTGTTCCCGACGCCGGACGGCATGTCGCTCGACGATTACCTCGTCCAGCTTTCGCAGGAAGGGCTCGAAAAGCGGCTGGAGCAGCTCTATCCGGACACCGCCGAGCGCGATGCGCAGCGCACCACGTATTACCAGCGCCTCGAATTCGAATGCAACACGATCAAGAAGATGGGCTTCCCCGGCTACTTCCTGATCGTGGCGGACTTCATCAACTGGGCCAAGAACAACGGCGTGCCGGTCGGCCCGGGCCGCGGCTCGGGCGCTGGTTCGCTGGTGGCCTATTCGCTCGGCATTACCGATCTCGATCCGCTGCGCTACAACCTGCTGTTCGAGCGCTTCCTGAATCCGGAGCGGGTGTCGATGCCCGACTTCGATATCGATTTTTGCCAGCACGGCCGCGATCGCGTGATCCAGTACGTGAAGGAAAAATACGGTGCGGATGCGGTCTCGCAGATCGCCACGTTCGGCACGATGGCGGCGAAAGCGGCCGTGCGCGACGTCGGCCGCGTGCTCGACCTCGGCTACATGTTCACCGACGGCATCGCGAAGCTGATCCCGTTCAAGCCGGGCAAGCACGTCACCATCGCCGACGCGATGAAGGAAGAGCCGCAACTGCAGGAGCGCTACGACAACGAGGACGAAGTCCATCAGTTGCTCGATCTCGCGCAGCGCGTCGAGGGGCTCACGCGTAACGTCGGCATGCACGCCGGCGGCGTGCTGATCGCGCCCGGCAAGCTGACCGATTTCTGCCCGCTCTATGTGCAGGGCGAGGACGGCGGCGTCGTCAGCCAGTACGACAAGGACGACGTGGAGGCCGTGGGCCTCGTCAAGTTCGACTTCTTGGGCCTGACCACGCTGACCATCCTCGATTGGGCCGAGCGCTTCATCCGCCGTCTCGATCCGTCGAAGGCCGATTGGTCGCTGGCACAGGTGCCGCTCGACGATCCGGCCTCGTTCCAGATCCTCAAGAAAGCGAATACGGTCGCCGTGTTCCAGCTGGAAAGCCGCGGCATGCAGGGCATGCTGAAGGATGCCCAGCCCGACCGCTTCGAGGACATCATCGCGCTCGTGTCGCTGTATCGTCCGGGCCCGATGGACCTGATCCCGAGCTTCTGCGCGCGCAAGCACGGCCGCGAGAAGGTGGAGTACCCGGATCCGCGCGTCGAACCCGTCCTGAAAGAGACCTACGGCATCATGGTCTATCAGGAGCAGGTGATGCAGATGGCGCAGATCATCGGCGGCTACTCGCTCGGCGGCGCCGATTTGCTGCGTCGCGCGATGGGCAAGAAGAAAGCCGAGGAGATGGCGACGCATCGCGAGATCTTCGCCGAGGGCGCGGCCAAGAACGGCCTCGCGCGCACGAAGTCGGACGAAATTTTCGACTTGATGGAGAAGTTCGCGGGCTACGGCTTCAACAAGTCGCACGCGGCCGCCTATGCGCTGCTCGCCTACTACACCGCCTGGCTGAAGGCGCATCATCCGGCCGAATTCATGGCCGCCAACTTGACGCTCGCGATGGACGACACCGACAAGGTGAAGATCCTGTTCGACGACTGTCTCGTGAACGGCCTGAAGGTGCTGCCGCCCGACATCAACCAGTCCGAATACCGTTTCGAGCCGGTGGCCGAAGCCGACGGCAAGCGCTCCAAAACGATCCGCTACGGCCTGGGGGCCGTCAAGGGCAGCGGCCAGAACGCGATCGAAGATATCCTCCGCGCACGCAAGGAAGAGGGCCCGTTCAAGGATCTGTTCGACTTCTGCGAACGGATCGACCGCCGTCTCGTCAATCGCCGCACCGTCGAGGCGTTGATTCGCGCCGGCGCGTTCGATTCGCTGACGATCAATCGTGCGCAACTGATCGCCTCGGTGCCGCTCGCGATGGAAGCGGCCGATCAGGCCGAAGCGAACGCGATGCAGGCGGGGCTGTTCGACATGGGCGCGGAATCGCCGCATGCGCATGCGCTCGTCGACGAGCCGGCCTGGGACGACAAGCGTCGCCTGCAGGAAGAGAAGGGCGCGCTCGGCTTCTATCTGTCGGGGCATCTGTTCGATGCCTACCGCGACGAAGTGCGCCGCTTCGCGCGCATGAAGCTCGGTGAACTGAAGGAAGGGCGCGACAAGCTCGTGGCCGGCGTCATCGCTTCGCTGCGCACCCAGATGACGCAGCGCGGCAAGATGATCATCGCGCTGCTCGACGACGGCTCGGGGCAATGCGAAATCACCGTGTTCAACGAGCAATTCGATGCGAATCGCGGCCTGTTCAAGGAAGACGAACTGCTGATCGTGCAGGGGCAGGCGCGTAACGATGCCTTCACGGGCGGCCTGCGCTTTACGGCCGAAGCGGTGATGGATCTCGAACGTGCGCGCAGCCGTTATGCGCAGGCGGTTCGCATGACCATGAACGGCAATGCCGATGCCGGCGCGCTGCGCCGCGTGCTCGAACCGCATGTCGCCAAGGCCGAAGCCGCGCCGGTGGCACCGCCGCCGGCACCGTCCGGGCGGGGCGGCGGGCGCGATGGCCGCGATGGCGGGCGCCGTGCTGCGCCGCCCATCCCGAACGGGCTGGCCGTGCAGATCGTCTACAACAACGCGCGTTCGCAAGGCGAGATGCGTCTCGGCGAAGCGTGGCGCGTGAAGCCCAGCGATACGCTGCTGGCCGAACTGCGCGCGACGTTCGGCGAAGGCGCCGTCGAAATCGCCTATTGAGGCTGGCCGGCCCGGCGCCGTGCCGCGCGGTTGCGGCGGGTGCCGGCGTGCATCGCGCGACGGCAATCGCTGTCTGGCCGGTTCGTTTCACGTCCGCCGCGCCTCGCGCGCGGCGTTACCGGATCGAGTGGCGTGCAAGCCTCGATCTTCCCCACTCCAATCATCGAAGCCGTGGCCGACCTGTTTCCCCCCGATCGCCCGCCCCGCAGCATCCTCGTCGTCGCCACGCGCCGGATCGGCGATGTGCTGCTGACCACGCCGATCGTGCGTTCGTTGAAGGCGCGCTGGCCCGATACGCCCATCGACATGCTGGTGTTTCGCGGCACCGAGGGCGTGCTCGAAGGCAATCCCGATATCCGTGACGTGATCGTCGTCGCCCAGCGCGCGAAGCTTGGCGAGCGGCTGCGCGATGCGTCGCGGCTCTGGCGTCGCTACGATCTCGCCGTCGCGGCGCTCAGCTCGGATCGGCCGCGTTACTACACGTGGTTCGCCGGCCGCCGCCGCGTCGGGCTCGTCGATCCGAATCGCGTCAATCTCTGGACGCGTTTCCTGCTGAACCGGATCGCGATCAACGATCACCAGCATGAACACACCGTTGTCAGCACGCTGGCACTGGCGCCGCAGATCGGCGTCGCGCCGGTACCGGACGTGGTTGCGCCGGGCCTTGGCGGCGATCCGGCGCAGCGTGCGAAGTTCGAAGCGCTGCTGGCCAGCTCGCCGGCCGTGGCGGCCGGGCGGCCGCTCGTCGTGCTGCATCCGTTTCCGATGTTCGCTTACAAGCAATGGCGGCGCGACGGCTGGGTGGAATTGATCGACTGGCTGCGCGGCCTGGGCTATGCGGTCGCGTTGAGTGGCGGGCCGGCGCAGAACGAGCGCGATTACGCCGAGCAGGTGGCGCGCGGGGCGGGCGGTGACGTGTTGAATCTGGTCGGGCGTTTGTCGTTCGGCGAGAGCGCCGAGCTGGTGCGGCGCGCCAAGCTGTTCGTCGGCCCCGATACGGGGGCGACGCACGTGGCGGCGGCCACCGGCACACCCGTGGTGGCGTTGTTCGGGCCGTCCGATCCGGTGCGCTGGGGGCCTTGGCCACAAGGCTGGCGCGGCGCGGGCAATCCGTGGCCGCTGGTCGGCTCGGGGCGGCACGAGAACGTGCTGTTGCTGCAAGGTGAAGGGACCTGCGTGCCGTGCCGGCAGGAAGGTTGCGAACGCAACGTCGCGAGCTACAGCGATTGTCTGATGCAGATGTCGACGGCGCATGTCGCGCAGGCGGCGGCGCAGATGCTGGGCCTGCCGGCCGAGGCGGCGCGCACCGCGCCGTCGGCGATCGTCAATCCGATCAAGCTGGTGCGGCCGGCCGCGTAAGGCGGTCTGCCCGATGGCGCGTGTCCGGCGGCAATATACGCCGCCGCGCCGCTTATTCCAGCACTCAGCCGCGTGCGGCCGTGCCGCTGGCCGCCTTCGGCGCGCCGGGCCGGTAGCCGCAGCCGATCAGAATCCCCGCCAGCAGCACGAACATGTGGCCTTCGGCGAAATCGAGCAGCAGCGAATTCGCCGCGCTGCCGATCGCAAAGATCGTCAGCCAGGCCAGCAACAGATGGCGTGAGCGCGCATCGAGCGCGCGGCTGCCGCGCCAGACCTGCACCAGCAGATTGATGAACAGCGCCACGCCGAGCGTGCCGAGCTGCACGGCCATCAGCAGATATTCGTTGTGCGGATTTTCGGTCAACTGGCCATCGGCCAGCGTCTTGCCGGCCGACAGCTTCGCGAATTCAAAACCGAGGCCGCCCGCGCCGTAGCCCACCAGCGGCCGTTCCTCATACAGCCCGATCGCTCGCTGGTACCAGGCCAGACGCAGGCCGGTGGAGGTGATCGCGTCGGTCTGCCGGTAGGCTTGCACCTCGGTCACGACCTTCATCAGGCGGCCGCCGTGCATCGTGCAGGCCACGCCGACCAGCGCGGCGGCCACGATGACGATCAGTGCGGCCGTCAGCGCCGCGAGGCGAGGCGAGCGATGGCGCAGCACGTTCAGCGTGCGCAACGCGATCACGGCGATCAGCAGCAGCGCGATGACCTGGCCGGTACGGCCTTGCAGCATCACGAACACGTTGACGAGCGAGAGCGCCGCGATCGCGCCGAACAGCCAGCGCGCGCGCGCGGTGCGGGCAGCCAGCATCATGTCGGCCGCCACGTAGAACAGCAGCGCGCCGAACATGCCGGCGGCGATGTGATTCTTGAACACCCAGGCGCGCGACAGCGGCAGCTCGATCTTGTGCGCCGGGCCGATCGCGGTCAGGCCGAGCCAGTTCGTGGTGGACAGCACGAGGATCGCCACCAGCGTTGAAAACAGGCTCCAGCGCACGATCGCCGGCCAGTTCGGCGTGGCGTTGCGGAACGCGAGCACGGCGAACGGCAGGGCGAGGATCTTGTCGTACTTGCCGACCCATTGCCAGGCGTCGTGTGCCGGCGCGACCGACCACGCGACGCTCAGCGCCAGCGCGGCCAGCATCAGCACGCCGGCCAGCGCCGCCGGTTGACGCCACAGCGCGGGCAGGCCACGCCAGAATTCGGGCGCGCTCAACAGCGCGACGGCGAACAGCGCGCAGAACACGTTGGTCAGGGCGGTGGATACCGGCACCATGCACAGCGCGATGACGGCGAGGATGCGGGCGGCCGTCAGGCGCCGGGTGGCAGCGGGTGCGACAGAGGCAAACGAGGACATCAGCAGCGGGATCAGCAGGGGTTGGCGGGCGGCCGGGGCAGCGACACGCTACGGCGTCGGGTCGGGTGCCCTTGCGACGAAGTGCGGAGTATACGCGAGCGCCGTTGCCGCCCGGCAAATCCAAGGCCCGGATGTTGTT
>NZ_BAAILN010000148.1:74097-93065 GCF_054589155.1 Burkholderia sp. 3C | reverse complement strand
CGCGAGCGCAGCAGCGCGCGCTTCAGGCTGCCCTCGACGGGCGGCTCGCCCAGCGCCAGCGTCTGGCCGAGCGGCTGACCGCGGCGCAGGTAGAAGCGGTCGAACGTCGCCTGCGTCATGCCCCACTTGTTGAGGAACTGGCGGCGACCGTCGTTCTTGACGACCTTGCCCGTGCTCTTCTGCTGGAAGTGGTAAACAAGGCTGTCGCCGACACCGATGAAGATCCGGCAGCCCGCATCCCACATCTTCATCGACAGGTCGTTATCGCTGCTCATGCCCGGGCTCAGTTCGCTGCTGTAGCCGCCCACCCGGTGCCACCAGTCGCGATGCACGAGCGTCGGCGGCCAGGTCGCGCCGAGCCAGTCGGCCCGCTTGAGGCTCGGGGTGGCGGCGGCGAGCGCGTCGAGGTCGAGCGCCTCGGCGTCGCGGCCGAGATCGCGCACCACCACGCACGGGTTGCCGGTGTCGCGCGGTTCGACCATCGTGCCCGACAGCATGAACAGCGTCGACGGCATCGCCTGCGCGCGCGCCAGCAGCGCGCTGTCCCAGCCGGGGCAGACGGCCATGTCGTCGTTCATGTAGACGATGTAGTCGCGCGTCGCGCGCGCGGCGGCGAGGTTCACCGCATGGCAGATGCCGATGTTGGTGGGCGACGCCGTGTGCTCGATGCCTTCCTGGCGAACCCAGTCGAGCGTGCCGTCCGAGCCGTCGTTGACGTGCACGATGATCTGGTGCGCGTGCGCGGAATGGCGGCGCAGGCTGGCCACCACGCATTGCAGGTACGGCAGGTTGTTCCAGGTCGGGATGATGATGGAGAACATGGCGGTCGGCTTCGGAAACGGGGGGCGCGCGGTGGCACGGACGAACGCGCGTGGCATGGCGTGGCATGCGGCGCGCGGCGGTGGCCCGCATTGTACTCGGCCGGCCGTGCGGGATCGAACCGGCCGTGCGGGCCGGGACGCTCGCTACGGCGCGGCTCGGTCGTCCGGTTTGCCCGCGCGTGGCGGCGCGCCGAGCTTCAGGAACCGGTAATAGACGGTCTCGGCATTGAACACCGCGATCATGAAGCCGGCGCGGCCGTCGAGAAAGCCGCGCCGCAGCACGTAAGTCCGCACGAAGGCCCACAGGCTGCGGCCCAGCGCCTTGCCGAAGCCGCCCTGCTGGCCCGCCGCGCGGCGCTGTTTGGCGCCGGCGCTCGAATAGGCATCGAGCTTGCGGAGCACCGATTCGAAATCCTCGTAGGAGTAGTGCAGCAGCTTGCCCGCGAGGCGAGCGGCCGGGCCGTCGTAAATCAGCCGTTCGTGCACCAGATCGTCGGAGAAGCGCGCGGTGCCGCGCCGGAACAGGCGCGGAATCCAGTCCGGATACCAGCCGCTGTGATGAATCCAGCTGCCGCAGAAGCTCGACAGGCGATCGACGGCATACATCTCGGCGCCGGGCGCGCGGATCGCCGCGCGAATCGCGGCGGCCAGCTCGGGCGTGACGACCTCGTCGGTGTCGAGCGAGAGGATCCAGTCGGTCGACAGTTGCGCCAGCGCGCGGTTCTTCTGCGGGCCGAAGCCGGGCCATTCGCGTTCGACCACCACGCGCGCGCCGTGGGCGCGGGCGATCTCGACGGTGGCGTCGGTGCTGCCGCCATCGATCAGCACGACCTCGTCGGCGAAGCCGAGCGCGGCGAGACAGTCGGGGAGGCGGGCGGCGGCGTTCAGCGCGATCAGCGCGACGCCGAGAGTGGGTTCGGCCATGCGGTCGGTCGTCAATCGGAAGGGGGAAGCGGGTGTGCGCGAGTATACCTGTCGGCCCTGGCCGTGCGGCCGGGGCACCGGTTCGCGGCGGTTGGGAAGGCTATAATGGCCGCCATTTTTATGATGCACGGCGTATGGCCGCCGGGCATCGCGCCGCGCGATGCGCGGCTTTGTCGAAGGACAGTCCTTGGAAAACCAGAACACATTGCGCAAGTCGATCGGAACAGGCGCCCACACATCGCCGCGGGCGGTGTTGCGCCGCCTGTGGCCGTATATCCGGCCGGTGCTGCTTACGCTGGTGCTGGCGATCCTGGCGATGGGCGTGGTGGCGGCCAGCGAGGCGGGCATCCCGGCGATGCTCAAGCCATTGCTCGATCACGGCTTCGGCGCACACAGCAGCGAGCGCGCCAAGTGGTTCGTGCCGGCCGCGATCATCGGGCTGGCGCTGGTGCGCGGGGTGGCCCAGTACGCGTCGAACTACCTGCTCAACTACGTCTCGAACCGGATTCTGCTGCAACTGCGGCTCCAGATGTTCGAGCGGATGATTCACACCGGCGCCTCGTTCTTCCAGCGCGAGACGGCCAGCACGGTCATCAACGCCGTGGTGTTCGAGGTCAACCAGATCCTCAGCGTGCTGACCGGCGTGATGATCACGCTGGTGCGCGACTCGCTGACGGTGTTCTTCCTGCTCGGCTACCTGTTCTATCTGAACTGGCGGCTCACGCTGATCGTCGCGGTGATCCTGCCCGGCATCGGCTGGCTGGTCAGCAAGATCAATCGCCGCCTGCGCCGCCTGAACCGCGAGCATCAGTCGCTGACCAACGAGCTGTCGTACATCGTCGAGGAGACGGTGGCCGGCTACAAGGTCGTCAAGATCCACAACGGCGAGCAGTACGAGATCAGCCGCTTCACCGAGATGAGCAAGCGCCTGCGCGGCTACGCGATGCGCATGACGGTTTCGGGCGGCCTCGCGCAGCCGATCACGCAGTTCCTGTCGTCGATCGCGCTGGCCGTGGTGATCACGATCGCGGTAGTGCAGTCGGCCAACGACCAGACCACGGTGGGCGGCTTCGTGGCGTTCGTCACGTCGATGCTGCTGGTGATCTCGCCGCTCAAGCATCTGATCGACGTGAACCAGCCGCTGCAGCGCGGCATGACCGCGGCCGAGCTGATCTTCGGCCTGATCGACGAACCGGCCGAGCCGAAGGGCGGCGGCCTGCCGCTCACGCAGGGGCGCGGCGAGATCGAATACCGCGACGTGTCGTTCGACTACGGCGCGAGCGAGCGGCCCACGCTCGACCGCATCGCGTTCACGGTGGCGCCGGGCGAGATGGTGGCGCTGGCCGGCCCGTCGGGCGGCGGCAAATCCACGCTCGTGAACCTGTTGCCGCGCTTCTTCGATCCGACCGGCGGGGCGATCCTGGTGGACGGCGTGCCGGTGGCCGACTACGACATCCATGCGCTGCGCAGCCAGATCGCGATGGTGAGCCAGGACGTGGTGCTGTTCAACGACACGGTGGCCGCCAACGTCGCCTACGGCGAGACGCCCGACCGCGAACGCGTGCAGGCGGCGCTGGAGGCCGCGAACCTGGCCGACATGGTGGCCGCGATGCCGAACGGGCTCGACACGCTGGTCGGCGGCAACGGCATGCGCCTGTCGGGCGGGCAGCGCCAGCGGCTCGCGATCGCGCGCGCGATCTACAAGAACGCGCCGATCCTGATCCTCGACGAAGCCACCTCGGCGCTCGACTCCGAATCCGAGCGCCATGTACAGGCCGCGCTAGAACGGCTCATGGAAGGCCGCACCACGCTCGTGATCGCGCACCGGCTGTCGACCATCGAGCGCGCCGACCGCATTCTGGTGCTCGAAGGCGGCCGCATCGCCGAGCAGGGCAGCCACGACGAATTGCTCAAGCGCGACGGCCTCTACGCGCACCTGCACCGGATCCAGTTCCAGCAGCAGGCCGCCTGAGCGTGTAACGCGCTGTCATGTCGCGCATCCGTCCCCATGTTAGGCTTGCCGCGCCGGTCGGCCATTCGGCCGGCCAACCTGGGAGAAACGACATGAAGACGTCACGTTGGCTGCTCGCGCTGTGGCTCGCCGGTTCGCTCGGATCGTCGCTCGCGTACGCGCAGCAACCCCCGCACGGCGGCGATCACGGCCCCGGCCCGGGCGGCCCCGGCGCGCAGGGCGATCATCACGGTGGTCCTGGCGGCCCCGGCGGCCATGGTGGTCCGGCGCCGCATCCGCAACCCCATCCCGGCCACGGTGGCCCTGGCGGCCCCGGTGGTCACCCGCCGCCCCCGCGCGGTGGCGAGCCGGGTGGTTTCATCGAAGGCCATCGCGACTGGCATCGCGGCGATCGCCTGCCGCAGGAATATCGTGACCGCCAGTACGTGGTCGACGATTGGCGCTCGTACAACCTGGCCCCGCCGCCGCGCGGTTATCAGTGGGTCGGTATCGGCGGCGACTACCTGCTCGTGCAGATCAGCAACGGCATCGTGCTGCGTATCGGCCAGTAAGCCGGGCGTGCTAGAACGCCGCGAGCCGGGAATCCGGCTTGCTCATGAAAAATGCCCGCTGGTGTCAGCGGGCATTTTTCATAGTGGAGATCAGTGCGGCGAGGGGGGCTCGTCGGGTGTGCCGGGCGGCGCGTTGGCGGTGGTCGGTTCGGCGGAGGGCGTGAGCGCCGGCCACCACCAGCGCTCGATTCGCGCCTGCAAGAGGCACACCAGCAGCGCACACACGGTGCCGAGCGTCACCATGCCGAGCCGGATCAGCGGGATGTCCCACAGCGGCCCGTTGCCGGGAAACAGCAGCACGATGGTGGCGGTCACGCCGCCCAGCCGCGCCGCGCTGCCGACGTTCAGACACCAGCAGATCACGATGGTCGCGGCGATCGCCACCGCATAGGCGAGCAGATGCGTGGTGGTATTCGCGCTGCCGAGCGCGGCGCCGGCGAACCCGAGCACGCCACCCGCCATCGCGCCGACGAACTGGTCGCGCGACAGGTTCATCGTGTCGGAATACTGGTGCTGGGTGACGGAGATGGCCGTCACGGCGGCCCACACGGCCTGCTCGGAGTGCAGCAGGCGGCCGATGCCGTAGGCGAGACAGGCGCCGAACACGGCTTGCAGCGCCATCGCCGTGCCTTGTCTGGCGCGCTCGCGCAGCGACATCCCCTTGAACAGCGTGGCGATCGACTGCTGGATCTGGCGGCGCGTGTCGTGCAGCGTGCGAATCGTATCCATGAATCCGGTGCGGGCTGGAGGGTCAGGCGGTTGCCGCCGGCGTGCCCGACGAACCGGACGAGTCGTCCGATTTGTCAGATTCGTCCGGCGTGTCGTCGCCGATGCCGGCATCGCGCGTCTCCGGCATGGCCGCGGCCACCAGCGCCACGGCGATCGCGCCGGCCGCGGCCAGCCCGAAGAAGCTCATGGTGTTGCCGAAGTGGTCGGCGGCGAAGCCGGCCAGCGTCGTGCTCAACGTCGCGCCGATCCCGGCCGCGAGCCCGAACAGCCCGATGCAAAGGTTGTAGCGGCCCTTGTCGCCGGCCACGTCGGCCGCGATCAGCGGCAGCATCACGCCGAACACGGCCGCGCTGATACCGTCGAGCATCTGCACCGGCACCAGCAGGTACGGGCTGCTGACGCCGGCGAACAGCAGCGCGCGTATCGGCAGCGCCGAGAAGCCGAGCAGCAGGATCGGCCGGCGGCCCCAGCGCTGCGCGGAACGCCCCACCCACGGCGACAGCATCGCGACGATCGCTTGCGGCACGATGATGCACGCCGCGATCACGAGCTGGACGTTGTCGCCCATGCCGGCCGTCACTTCGCCGGCCGCGAGGTTCAGCATCGCCGCGTTCGACAGGTGGAACAGCACCACGCAGGCCGCGAAGATCAACATGCGGCGATCGCGCAGCAGATGGAAGATCGTCTCGCGCGGCCCGTCGGCCATCGTGTTGCTGCCGCGACCCGGCGCCGGAGGCAGCGCGACCGTGTTGGTCGGCTGGATCATCGACAACGCGATCAGCGCCGGCATGGCCAGCCCGGCGGTCAGCCAGAACACGGCGCGCGCCGAGATGTACTCGCCGGTCAGTCCCATCAGGCCCGCCGCCACCGCGCTGCCGATCGACGCCCAGCGCGCGTTGCGGCCGAGCCGGTTGCCGAGGTTGGCGCGACCCACCAGCGCGAACGAAATGGCCGCCATGGCCGGCGTCAGCATGCAGCTCGCGAAGCCGTGGAACACCTCGGCCGCGATCACCGGCACGATGGTCGGGCTGACGGCCAGCAGCAGCGCCGACAGGATGATCGCCGCGATCGCCCAGGCCGCCGCGCCCTTCTTGTTCTTCAGCGCATCGACGGCCGCGCCGCCCGGCACCTGGCTGACCATCGCGCTGATCGTGCCGATCGACAGCACCAGGCCGATCTCGCCCTGGGTCCATTTGTGGGAAGCGAGATAGGACGCGATGAACGGGCCGAAGCCCGTCTGCACGTTCGCGACGAAGAAGTTGACCCAATCGAGGGCGCGCAGGCTGCGCGGGGTGACCGCGTTGCCGCCGGTCATCGATTGGCACCCGTGGTGCTGGCCGCCGGTGCTTCGGCGGGCGGTGAAACGGCGATCACCGGCTTGTCGGCCTGGTAGGGCGGCGAGGCCTTCAACTGCGCGTCGGACAGGTCGAGCAGCGCGCGCAACGCCTTGTCCTTGGTGGCGAAATGCAGCGCCGACCAGCTCGCGGCGATGGTGCGCCGGTCGGGATTCACGAGGCCGCCGAGGTCCAGCACGATGGCCTGCGGTTGAGCATCGCGGTCGATCAGCACGTCGACGATCCGGCCGATTTCCGCGCCGTTCGAGCGCGCGACGTCGGCATCGACCACCGGCAGTGTGTTCGGCGTGGCGTCGCCGTGCGACGAGCCGCTCAGCGAGATGCCCTTCGGCCGGTCGGCCGGCGGCAGCTCGCCCGCGGGCACGTCGAGCAGGATCGGCTGGTTGCGGCCGCCCGGCGTGAAGCGGAACAGGCGCCACGGGAAGCTGACCTTGCGGTCGCCGATGCCCATGAAGCCCTGCAGGTTGACGATCATGCGGTTCGGTTTGCCGGCGGCGTCGGCGATCATGTCGACCGCGCGGCCGATCACCTTGCCGTCGCGGCGGCGCACTTCGCTGTCGAGCAGCGAATGGAGCTGGTTGCGCTCGATGGTGCGGGTCTGGATCAGCGGCGGCGGGGGCGGCGGAGGCGGCGGCGCCGGTTGCGGCGGCGTCGGGCGCTTGACGACGCGCGGGCGCGGCGCCTCGCGGTGCGGCTTCTTCTGCGTGTCGGTGTCCTCGGGCGGCTCGACCTCGGAGGCCGGCTCGGGCGTGGCGATCGGCAGGCCCTGCTCGTCGAGCGTTTCGACCGCCGCGTCGACGATCGGCGCCGGCGCTTGCGGCGGGCGCAGCAGGCCGCAGCCGGACAGCATCAGCATCGCGATGAACGCAGCGGCGACGGGCACGCGCGACACGGCGAATTTCGGAAAACGGATTGCGAGACGCGGAAGGCCGCCGCTCATCTACGGGAACTCCAAGGGCCGGGGCAGGCCGCATGGGCGGCGCTGCGGCGATTGAGGGTCGATGCCGTGGCGGCACCGCGCAGGGCGTGAGTTTAACCTGTGCGCGCGGCCTGCCGTCGAAAACGGGGGCGCGCCGGGGCACGGCGGGCAGGTCGGTGGCTTGCTTCGGGGGCCATTTCGAGGCCTGCCGCGGAGCCTGTTTCAAGGCCGGTTTCGGAGCCCGTCTCGGAGCGTTCTTGTCGGGCCGCTTCCGGGTTCGCTCGCGGGCCGTTCGCCACGCCGTTCGCGGGCACGCCGGCCTTGCCGCGCGCGGTCCCGACCTGCGGCCCGGCGCACGCGTTCATTTCGGCGGCAGCGTCCGGACGAACGCCAGCGCCGCGTCGAGCAGGCGCCGCCGCACCGCGTCCTGCGCGCAGCGCTCGGGCGATACCCAGACCCAGCCCGCCATCGGCCGGTCGCCGTTGCGCATCGGCTCGATGCCCTGCATCGCCACCGCCCAGCCCTCCTTGCCCTTGCCGAGCCGCACCAGCATGCCGTCGTGGCGCGCGGCGCACAGCAGGTTGCCGTCGGCCATCCAGGCCCAGCCGCCGAACATCGCGCGGCCCGTGATCCAGGCTTCGTCGCGCAGTTCGTCGTTGAGGACTTCTTCGAGACCGAGATCGCGGGTCATGCGGGCTTCCTTGGCGGGGGCGGGGCGGGTGTGCCGACGATGGTAGACGAAGCCGCGCCCGGCTGCGTATCGACGCGACCGTCGGCCGGGGCCAGCGCGGAGAATAGCTGCTCGCGCAGCCAGCGGTGCGCGGCGTTTGCCTCGTCGCGCGGGTGCCAGGCCGCGTTCAGGCCGAAACCGCCGACTTCGACCGGCAGCGGCAGCAGGTCGAGCCGGCTGTCGAAGCGTTCCAGGAAGCGCTCGGGCAGCGCGCAGACGCAATCGGTGGCCTCCAGTACCAGCGGCGCGAGATGGTACTGCTGAACCGACATCGTCACGCGGCGCGTGCGGCCTCGGCGTGCGAGCGCGTCGTCCATGAAGCCGTGGAAGCCGCCGCCGTCGCTCGACACGATCACATGGTCGAGGGCGCAGTAGGCGTCGAGGTCGGGCGGTGCGAGGCCGCGCGGATGGCCCTTGCGTTGCGCCATGACGTAGCGCTCGCGCAGCAGCGCATGGGTCGTCATGCCAACGGGAATCGCGAAATCGGCGGCAATCAGCAGGTCCGCCGAGCCGTTTTCGAGCCACGCGCCGGCCTGGTCGTTCGGTACTGAGCGGAACGCCAGCCGCACGTTCGGGGCGCGCTGCGCCACGCGCTTGACCAGATCGACGCCGGCCATCACGAAACCGTTGTCGCTGGCGATCACGTTGAACGTCCGCGCGTCGTGTTCGGGATCGAATCCAACCCCATGCGCGAGCGCCGCCTGCAGGCCTTGCAGGGCCGCGCGCAGGGGCTCGCGGATCGCCAGCGCGCGCGCCGTCGGCGTCATGCCGCGGCCGTGCCGGGCCGGCACCAGCAGCGGATCGCCGGTCAGCTCGCGCAGCCGCGCCAGTTGCGCCGACAGCGCGGGCTGGCTCAGATGCAAACGCGCCGCCGCGCGTGTCACGTTCGCCTCGTCGAGCAGGACGTCGAGCGAGCCGAGCAAGGCCAGATCCGCGCCGCGCAGCACCGGCTGGATATCCGTCATATCGATGGCTCCCATATCAATAATCGATTTCAAATATACCAAGCATGCCCGCAGACTGTCTCCGTGATCCTTTGACGAACAGGGAGCGGACAGGCCATGACTTCAAAAGAACCGGAGCGCCATGCGTTGCGCGCACTGGCGAGCGCCAATTTCGCCGTGGGGGCGATGTCCTACGGGGTGGTCGGCGCGTTGCCGGCGCTGGCCGGTGCGTGGCGGATCTCGCCGGGGCGCGCGGCACTGCTGATGAGCGCGTTTTCGATCGCGTTCGCGCTCGGTGCGCCGCTGATCCAGATCGTGGCCGGGCACGCGCGGCGGCGCAGCCTGCTGTTGGGCGGCTTGGCGGTGTTGATCCTCGCCACGCTGGCCAGTGCGTGCGCGACGAGCTTCGCCAGCCTGCTGGCGGCGCGGATCGTGGCGGGGTTGGGCGCCGCGGCGGTCACCCCGCTGGCCAATGCGATCGGCGCGGAGATCACGCCCGTGGAGCGGCGCGGCAAGGCGCTGGCCGTGGTGTTCGTCGGCGTCACGCTGTCGAGCGTGATTGCCGCGCCGCTGGCCGCCGCCATCGCGCATGGGTTCGGTTGGCGCGGCGTGTTCGTCGGGCTGGCCGCGATCGGGGCGGCCAGCGCCGGCTGGATCGCCGCGGCCGTGCGCGACGCGTCGCACGGCGAGCGGATGCGCCCGGCCGGCCTCGCGCGGCTGCTGGCGCGCCCGGCAACCGCCGCGGGGCTGGCCGTGATCGTGCTGCAGACGGCGGCGTTCTTCTCCACCTACACGCTGATCCTGCCGCTTGCGGCCGGGCGCTTCGGCGCGAGCGCGGCGCAGGGCGGCGTGGCGCTGCTGGTGTTCGGCGTGACCGGGATCGTGGGCAATCTCGTCGCGCAGCGTCTGTCGCAGCGGCATTCGGCCGAACGGCTGCTGACGATCGTGATGGGCGCGATGGCGCCCGTGTTCGTCGCGATCGTGCTGCTCGGCGCGGCGGCCTGGGCCGACGGCGTGCGGCAGGCCGCGTTGCTCGCCCTGCTCGTGGTGTGGGCGCTGATGCAGGATCTGTTCTATCCGTCGCAGTTGCGTCGCGTGGTGTCGCTGGAGCCGGACTATCGCGGGATGGTGATCGCGCTCAATTCGTCGGGGCTCTTTCTCGGCGTTTCGCTGGGCGCGGGGATCGGCGGGTGGGTGGCCGATCACGTCGGGCTCGGCGCGCTGGCGGCGGTGTCGGCGGTGCTGACGGTGGCGGCGTTCGCGGCGTTGAGGCTGTCGCAGCGCCAGGTGATGCGGGGCGGTTCGGCGCGGGGGGCGTGCGGCGTGTCGGCGCGCTGACGCAGCAGCGAGGAAAGTGGCGCGGCCGGCATTCGATCGCGAATGCCGGCCGCGTTGCTTTGAATGAAGCGATTAGCGGCTCAGTAGCCGTGCGTGACGAGCGACAGCACCGATAGATCTGCATGCGAGCCATCGACGATCATGCTGCCCACCCGCTTCGCGTCGCGAATCGCTTCGTCGGCGGTGGCGAAGCTTTCCTCGCCGTTCGGATGAAACGGCACCGTGTGCCCGGGCAGCGCCGGGCTGGCGCCCGGATGGCAGACATAGCCGATGTAGGTATGCCGGTTCGCTACCGCGGTGGCGGGGCGGACCGTAACGTGGATTTCGTAGCCTTCGTAGGGGATCGTTTCGATCCGGGGCGGGACCTCGAGCGTTGCCGTCATGATGGCCTCCGTGTCGCCGCAGGCGATGCGTGGGTGTCGCGCACCGGGCCCGCGAAACGTTGCGTTGAGGTTTTCATTCTAGGTGAGGAAAAAGGGGGCGGCGTTTTCCCGTTCGACGGGGCTGTGCAGCACCTACATCAGCACGATGTCGTACTGCTCCTGGCTCAAATTCGACTCCACCTGCAGCGACACCGGCTTGCCGATGAAATCGATCAGCATCGCCAGATGCTGCGATTCCTCGTCGAGGAACAGGTCGATCACCTGCTGCGACCCGATCACGCGGAACTCGCGCGGGTTGAATTGCCGCGATTCGCGCAGGATCTCGCGCAGCACGTCGTAGCACACCGTGCGCGGCGTCTTCACCTGCCCCTTGCCCTGGCAGGTCGGGCAGGGTTCGCACAGCACGTGCGCCAGCGATTCGCGGGTGCGCTTGCGCGTCATCTCCACCAGCCCCAACTGCGAGAAGCCGTTCACGGTCACGCGCGTGCGGTCGCGCGACAGCGCCTTCTTCAACTCGCCGAGCACAGCGTCGCGATGCTCGGCGTTCTCCATGTCGATGAAGTCGATGATGATGATCCCGCCCAGATTGCGCAGCCGCAATTGCCGCGCGATCGTATGCGCGGCTTCGAGATTGGTCTTGAAGATCGTGTCGTCGAAGTTGCGCGCGCCGACGTAGCCGCCGGTGTTGACGTCGATCGTCGTCATCGCCTCGGTCTGATCGATCATCAGGTAGCCGCCCGACTTCAGATCCACACGGCGCGACAGCGCCCGCTGAATCTCGGTCTCGATGTTGTAGAGATCGAACAGCGGCCGCTCGCCGGTGTAGTGATGCAGGCGCGCGCTGACGGCCGGCGTGAATTCGCCCGCGAACGTTGACAGCCGCGCGAAGGTTTCGCGCGAATCGATCTGGATTTTCGAGGTGTCGTCGTTCGCGAAATCGCGCAGCACGCGCTGCGCGAGGTCGAGATCCTGGTAAAGCAGGCTGGTGGCCGGCAGCCGCTGCGCCTGCGCGACGATGGTCGCCCAGGTCTTGCGCAGGTAGGTCACGTCGGCGCCCAGCTCCTCGCCGCTGGCGTCCTCGGCGATGGTCCGCACGATGTAGCCACCTTTCTCCTCGGGCGGGATCACGGCGGTCAGCCGCGCCCGCACGGCCTCGCGCTCGGCCTCGCTCTCGATCTTCTGCGAGATGCCGATATGCGGCTCCTGCGGCAGGTAGACCAGCGTGCGCCCGGCGATGCTGACCTGGGTGGACAGCCGCGCGCCCTTGGTGCCGATCGGATCCTTGATCACCTGCACCATCAGCGTCTGGCCTTCGAACACGATCTTCTCGATCGGCGGATGCGGCACGCTGCCGTGCGGGTCGCCCGGCGGGCGCGGTTGCCAGATGTCGGCCACGTGCAGGAACGCGGCGCGCTCCAGGCCGATGTCGATGAACGCCGATTGCATGCCGGGCAGCACCCGCACGACCTTGCCGAGATAGATGTTCCCGACGCGGCCGCGCGACAGCGTGCGCTCCACATGAAGCTCCTGCACCGCGCCTTGCTGCACGAGCGCGACCCGCGTTTCCTGCGGGGTGAGATTGATCAGGATTTCTTCGTTCATGGCGGGCTCAGAAAACGACACGCGCCGCGCGCAGCAGCGCGGCGGTTTCAAATAGGGGCAGACCCATGATACCGGAATGCGATCCGTCGATTCGCTCGACAAACTCCGCCGCGCGGCCCTGGATCGCATACGCGCCGGCCTTGCCGAACGGCTCGCCGCTGGCCACGTAGCGCGCCAGCGCCTCGGCGCCGACCGGCCCGAACTGCACGGTCGAGCGCGACAGGGCCGGCATCAACGGGGTGCCGTCGGCGTCGACCACGGCCAGCGCGGTCAGTACTTCATGGGTGCGGCCGGCCAGGCGCGCGAGCATCGAGAGTGCATCGTCGGCGCTGGCGGGTTTGCCGAGGATGCTGCCGTCGATCGTCACGGTGGTGTCCGCCACCAGCACGGGCGCGGCGGGCAGGGCGCTGGTGACGAGCCGGGCGCGCGCCGCATCGGCTTTCGCGGCGCATACGCGCACCACGTAGTCGGCCGCCGATTCGCCGGGCAGCTCGGCCTCGAGCGACTCGGCATCCTCGTCGGGACGCGGCAGCAGCAATTCGAAGCGGATGCCGAGCTGGCTCAGCAATTCCTGCCGGCGCGGGCTTTGCGAGGCGAGATAGACGAACGGGTAGGTCGTGTCGGGCAGGAGGCGGCGATCGGACATCGTCATGGTTCTCGTGGTGGGCACATGACGGCGCGCGAACGCGGCGCGTCATGCGCGGTGGTAGGGGTGATTCTGCGTGATGCTCCACGCGCGGTAAAGCTGCTCGGCGAGCAACACGCGCACCATGCCGTGCGGCAGCGTGAGGCTGGAGATCCGCAGCAGCATGTCGGCGCGCGCCTTGAACTCGGGGTCGAGCCCGTCCGCGCCGCCGATCACGAACGCGACGTCGCGCCCGTCCTGCTGCCAGCCCGGCAGCGCCTGCGCGAGCTGCATCGAGGTCCAGTCGCGGCCGCGCTCGTCGAGCGCGACGATGCGCGCGCTCTTCGGCAGCGCCGCTTCGATCCGGGTCTTCTCGGCAGCCATCACGCTTTCGGCGCTGCGGCCACCCGAGCGCAACTCGGGCTTGATCTCGCGTAGCTCGATACGCAACTCGGGCGGCATGCGCTTCGCGTATTCGTCGAACCCGTCCGACACCCAGCCGGGCATCTTGTGGCCGACGGCGACGATATGCAGCTTCATGGGTGCGCACTCACTTCCAACGCTTCACGTACGCCCACGCCTCAGCTGCGGCGCAGGTGGCCGCCCTTGCGAGCCGGCTTGGCGGTTGGATCGTCCTCGCCGTCCTCGTCTTCATCGACGGAGACCGACGCGCCCGCCGGGCCGCTGCCGGCAAGCTTCATGCGCACCGGCTTCTCGCCCCAGATTTCCTCGAGGCGGTAGTACTGGCGCAGTGCCGGCTGGAGGACGTGGACCACGGCGTCGCCGCAGTCGACCAGCACCCATTCGCCGGTGTCCTCGCCTTCCGAGCTGATGATCTCGCCGCCGGCTTCCTTGACCGATTCGCGCACGCTGTTGGCGAGCGCCTTGGTCTGGCGGTTCGAGGTGCCGCTCGCGATGATCACGCGGTCGAACAGATCGGTGAGGTGGCTGGTGTTGAACACCTTGATGTCTTGCGCTTTGACGTCTTCGAGGGCGTCGACGATCACGCGCTGCAGTTTGCGAATATCCATGTCAGGAATGGTAGAGACGATGTTGAAGAATATAGGCCCAGACGGCGGCCGGGACGTGCTCGGCCTCCGCGTCGGGGACTTGCGCGCGGCGCGCGATGCACTCGCGCAGGTGGGTACGGATATCGGTGGCGGCGATATCGAATGCGAGCGTGGTATCGACCAGCACGCGGCCGGCCGGGCTGGACTGCAATGCCGCCGCGTCGGCGCGGCGTGACGCGATCTGGGCGGCCACCACGGGCGGCGCGGCGCTCAGGTCGAAGCCCGGGCGCGTGGCGACGCACACGTGCGCCAGTTCGAACAGCAATTTCCAGTCGCGCCAGGTGTCGAGCCGCACCAGTTGATCGGCGCCGATTACGAACGACAGCGAGGCGTGCGGACCGACGCGCTCGCGCCAGCGCGCCAGCGTTTCCGCCGTGTAGGTCGCGCCGGTGTGCTCGATCTCGTCCGGCGCGACGGTGATGGTCACGCCGGGCCGCGCCAGCGACGGCGCGGCGGCGCGCGTCATGGCGAGCCGGTGCTCGGCCGCCGACACGTCGCGCTTCTGGTAAGGCTGGCCGGCCGGCATCAGCACCAGTTCGGTCAGCGCCAGCACGTCGGCGAACCGCCGCGCCAGCGCGAGGTGGCCGTCGTGGATCGGGTCGAACGTGCCGCCGAGGATGGCGACCCGGTGCGGCAGCGGGTTCGGTCGGGCTTGAGTGTCCAGGACGCGTCCTTTGCTTGCGGTCAGGGCTTAGGGTTCATGATGGGCGCGCGGCTTACAGCCAGTCGCGCGGCACCAGGAAATCGCTGTAAAGACGTGCTTCCGGCGTGCCCGGTTCGGGCTGCCAGTCGTAGCGCCAATGGGCGGCGGGCGGCATCGACATCAGGATCGACTCGGTGCGGCCACCGCTTTGCAGGCCGAACAGCGTGCCGCGGTCGAACACCAGGTTGAACTCGACGTAGCGGCCGCGCCGGTAAGCCTGGAACTCGCGCTCGTGCTCGCCGTAAGGCGTGTCGCGGCGGCGCTCGCAGATCGGCAGGTAGGCGCCGAGGAACGCATCGCCCACCGCCTGCATGATCTCGAACGACTGCTCGAAGCCCGGCTCCGCGAGATCGTCGAAGAAGATCCCGCCGATGCCGCGCGTTTCGTTGCGGTGCTTGAGGAAGAAATACTCGTCGCACCAGCGCTTGAAGCTCGGGTAATACGTATCGCCGAACGGCGCCAGCGCATCGCGGCAGGCCGCGTGGAAATGGCGCGCGTCGTCCTCATAGCCGTACACGGGCGTCAGGTCCATGCCGCCGCCGAACCAGAAGATCGGCGCCTCGCCGGCCTTGGTCGCCACGAACATGCGCACGTTCAGGTGCACGGTCGGGCAATGCGGGTTGCGCGGATGCAGCACGAGCGACACGCCGAGCGCCTCGAAGCCGCGCCCGGCCAGTTGCGGGCGCGCCGCGCTGGCCGACGGCGGCAACGCGTCGCCGGAAACATCCGAGAAACCGATGCCGGCGCGCTCGAAGAACCGGCCGCCTTCGAGAATGCGCGTGCAGCCGCCACCGCGCAGGCGCTCTTCCGGGCCGCGCCGCCACGCGTGCGTCGCGAGCGGGGCGCCGTCGAACGCGCCGAGCGCGTCGGCGATGCGGGCTTGCAGGCCTTCGAGATAGGCACGTACGCGGTTCGCGTCGAAATTCGATTCGGTGGTCATGACTTGGGAAAGAGGGCGCGGCTCGCGCGTTTCGCTCGGGCGCCGATTGCCGGGATTGTAGACCTTCCGGCCTCGGTGCCCCGGCGCCGGGCGGCGCACCATGAAAAACGCCGCCCGGCGCATGCGCACCGGGCGGCGGCCAAGCGGGTTCAGCCCTGCTTGCGGTTCAGCGCGCGATGGCCGATGTCGCGGCGGTACTGCATGCCTTCGAAGTTGATCTGGTTGATCGCGTCGTAGGCGGCCTGCTGCGCGCCGCGCACCGAATCCGACAGCCCGACCACGCACAGCACGCGGCCGCCCGACGTGACGAGCTTGTCGCCATCGTAGGTCGTGCCGGCGTGGAACGTGACCGCATGGCCGTTTTCATCGGGGATGCCGTTGATGCGATCGCCCTTGCGCGGCGAATCCGGGTAGCCGTGGGCAGCCAGCACCACGCCGAGCGCGGTGCGGCGGTCCCATTCGAGCTCGACCGTGTCGAGCGTGCCCGCGATCGCCTGTTCGACGACCTTCGAGAAATCGCTCTTCAGGCGCGCCATGATCGGCTGGGTTTCGGGGTCGCCCATGCGGCAGTTGAATTCGAGCGTGCGCGGGTTGCCGTCCTTGTCGATCATCAGGCCCGCATACAGGAAGCCCGTGAAGCGGATGCCGTCGTTTTCCATGCCGCGCACCGTCGGCATGATGATTTCGCGCATCACGCGGGCGTGCATCTGCGGCGTGACGATCGGCGCGGGCGAGTAGGCGCCCATGCCGCCCGTATTGGGGCCGCGGTCGCCGTCGAGCAGGCGCTTGTGATCCTGGCTCGAAGCCAGCGCCAGCGCATGCTTGCCGTCCACCATGACGATGAAGCTGGCTTCCTCGCCGTCGAGGAATTCCTCGATCACCACGCGCGCGCCGGCGTCGCCGAGCTTGTTGCCCGACAGCATCATGTCGACGGCTTCATGCGCTTCTTCCAGCGACATCGCCACCACCACGCCCTTGCCGGCGGCCAGGCCGTCGGCCTTGACCACGATCGGGGCGCCCTTGGCGTCGAGGTAGGCATGCGCGGCGGCCGCTTCGGTGAAGGTTTCGTACTCCGCCGTGGGGATGCCGTGGCGCTTCATGAACGCCTTGGCGAAATCCTTCGAGCTTTCGAGCTGGGCCGCTTCCCGGGTCGGGCCGAACACCTTGAGGCCGCGCTGACGGAAGTGGTTGACGATGCCGGCCGCGAGCGGCGCTTCCGGGCCGACCAGCGTGAACGCGACCTGCTCGGCTTCGGCGAAGTCGGCCAGATCGTCGAGCGAGGTCAGATCGATGTTCTTCAGGCGCGCGTCCTGCGCGGTGCCGCCGTTGCCGGGCGCGACGTAGACGGTCTGAACGCGCGGCGACTGGGCGAGTTTCCAGGCGAGCGCATGTTCGCGGCCGCCGGAACCGACGACGAGTAATTTCATGGGAATCCCCGCAGACTAGAAAATGGGGCGGCCGGCGCGCATCGAGCGGGCCGGCCGCGGTACCGGGCGGTGGCCGCCTTTCACCCGAAAGACGGGCCGGTTCGCGTTCATTCGTCGCCGATGACCGCGTTCGTGTAGACCTCTTGCACGTCGTCGAGATCTTCCAGCACGTCGAGCAGCTTCTGCATCTTGACGGCGTCGTCACCGCTGAATTCGACTTCGTTCTGCGGCTTCATCGTGACTTCGGCCAGCTCGGCCTTGAAGCCGGCCGCTTCCAGCGCGTCCTTCACCGTGGAGAACGCCTGCCAGTCGCACAGCACTTCGATGCTGCCGTCTTCGTTGGTGTTGACGTCTTCCGCGCCGGCCTCGAGCGCGGCTTCCATCAGCGCGTCTTCGGAGGTGCCGGGGGCGAACAGGAACTGGCCGACGTGATCGAACATGAACGCGACCGAACCGTCGGTGCCCATGTTGCCGCCGTACTTCGAGAACGCGTGACGGACTTCCGCGACGGTGCGCACGCGGTTGTCCGTCATGGTGTCGACGATGATCGCCGCGCCGCCGATGCCGTAGCCTTCGTAGCGGATTTCCTCGTAGTTCGCGCCGTCCGCGCCGCCCATGCCGCGATCGATCGCGCGCTTGACGTTGTCCTTCGGCATGTTCGCGTCGGCCGCCTTGTCGACCGCCAGACGCAGGCGCGGGTTCGAGGCGGCGTCGCCGCCGCCCAGGCGCGCCGCCACCTGGATTTCCTTGATCAGGCGCGTCCAGACCTTGCCACGCTTGGCGTCGGCCGCTGCCTTCTTATGCTTGATGTTGGCCCATTTGGAATGACCAGCCATACCCGTTCTCCGTCGCCCGCGCGATCCGGCGGGCGTGTCTTAAGCGATGTGTTGCGGTGCGCCGTGGGGCGAAGCCGCGAGATGTCGTAGGTTCGCGATTGCGCCTGCGCGCGCGATGCCGGCGGCAGGCCCGGGCCGCCCGTGACGGGCTCCGGACGCGAAGCACGCGATTTTACCATGCGACGCAACCCGTACCGGTGCGTCTGCGTGCAAAGGGCGGGGTGTCGGAGCGCGGGGAATCGGGGCAGGATCGAAACGAAGGGCGTGCGGCGGCCCGGCCGGGATGTCGCGCGGGGCGCGGGCGGTCGGCGGCGCAGGCTCACCTGCGCACCTTGCCCGCGCGCTCGCCCGCCGTCGGCGGCTCAGTTCTTGGTGCCGAACAGGCGGTCGCCGGCGTCGCCGAGGCCCGGGATGATGTAGGCGTGTTCGTTCAGGTGCGAATCGAGCGAGGCCACATAGACCTTGACGTCCGGATGCGCGTCCTGGAACACCTGGATGCCCTCGGGCGCGGCGACCAGCGCGAGGAACGCGATCCGCTCGCCGGGCACGTTGCGGCGCTTGAGCACGTCGACGGCGTGCACGGCCGAGTAGCCGGTGGCGATCATCGGGTCGCACAAAATGAAGTTGCGGTCTTCCAGGTCGGGCAGCCGCACCAGGTATTCGACCGGGCGGTGGTCGTCGGCGCGGAATACGCCGATGTGGCCGACACGTGCCGACGGCACCAGGTCGAGCAGGCCGTCCGACATGCCGATGCCGGCGCGCAGCACCGGCACGATGGCCAGCTTCTTGCCGGCGATCACGGGCGCGTCGATCTCGACCAGCGGGGTTTCGACCCGTTTCGTGGTGATCGGCAGGTTGCGGGTGATTTCATAGCCCATCAGCATCGTGATCTCGCGCAGCAACTCGCGGAACGTGCGCGTGGACGTGTCCTTGTCGCGCATGTGGGTGAGTTTGTGCTGGATCAGCGGGTGATCGAGGATGAAGAGGTTCGGAAAGCGGCTGTCCTGGGTCATGACGGGCGGCGGAAAACGGTGCGTGGAGATCGGGAAGCGGCGCGTGTCGCGCGGCGCGGTGATGCAAGTTTACCGAAGATGGCCGG
>NZ_BAAILN010000148.1:65950-73994 GCF_054589155.1 Burkholderia sp. 3C | reverse complement strand
CGGCGGCGCGGGGCGGCTGCGGCGCGGTTTCGCCGGCGGTGGCCGCCCGCGCCGGCCGGGCCGCCGCATCGGTGCGGCTCGCGCCGCTCACTGACAGCAAGGAACCGGCTCGAATGGATCTCGGAATCGCAGGACGCACCGCGCTCGTATGCGCGGCCAGCAAGGGGCTCGGACGCGGCTGCGCGCAGGCGCTGGCCGCCGAAGGCGTGAAGCTCGTGATCGTGGCGCGCACCCAGGAAACGCTCGACGCGACCGCCGAACACATCCGCCGTACCACCGGCGCGGACGTCACGGCCGTCGCCTGCGACATCACCACGCCGCAAGGCCGCGAGCTGGCGCTGGCGGCCTGCCCGCAGCCCGACATTCTCGTCACCAACGCGGGTGGCCCGCCGCCGGGCGATTTTCGCGATTTCTCGCGCGACGACTGGATCCGCGCCGTCGACGCCAACATGCTGACGCCGATCGAGCTGATCCGCGCCACCGTCGACGGCATGATCGCGCGCCGCTTCGGGCGCATCGTCAATATCACCAGCTCGGCGGTGAAGGCGCCGATCGATGTGCTGGCGCTGTCCAACGGCGCGCGCTCGGGGTTGACGGGCTTCGTGGCGGGGCTGTCGCGCAAGGTGGCCGAGCACAACGTGACGATCAACAACCTGCTGCCGGGCCTGTTCGACACCGACCGCATCAAGACCACGCTGACGGCGTCGGCGCAGGCGGCCGGCAAGAGCGTCGACGAGATGCGCGCGCGTCGTACCCAGGAGATCCCGGCGCGCCGGCTCGGGCAGCCCGACGAGTTCGGTGCGGCCTGCGCGTTCCTGTGCAGCGCGCATGCCGGCTACATCACCGGCCAGAACTGGCTGCTGGACGGCGGTGCCTACCCCGGCACGTTCTGAGCGCGCGCCGCGCCCGCCCGTTGCTCCCTTTCGACCCACGAGGATTGACCCGCATGGATGCACCCCGCATTGCGCTGATCGCGCACGACGCCAAGAAGGACGAGATCGTCGCGCTCACGGGCGCCTATCGCGACACGCTGGCGCGCTGCACGCTGCTGGCCACCGGCACGACCGGCGGCCGGATCGCGAGCGCGCATGGGCTGGAGGTCGAGCGCAAGCTGTCCGGCCCGCTCGGCGGCGATCAGCAGATCGGCGCGGAACTGGCCTCGGGCCTCGTGCAGATGGTGGTGTTCCTGCGCGACCCGATGACCGCGCAGCCGCACGATCCCGACATCAACGCGCTGGTGCGCGTGTGCGACGTGCACAACGTGCCGGTGGCCACCAACGTGGCGACGGCGCGGGTGCTGCTCGATGATCTGGTGCGGCGGCTGGGGTGAGGTGACGCGCCGGGCATCGAGCGCGGCGCATGCCGATGCCGGTCAGTAGGCCTGCTGGATCAGCAGCGTGGCCTGGCCGGTGTTGTCCGAGCAGACATCGTCGGAGGTGTAGCCGTACAGGGTCGATGCGCCGTTGCCGCCCACATCCACGACGATCGGCTGGGTGGTCACCGGCACGCCCCATTTTGCATTGAGGACACCGCCCTGCACGATCACGGTGTTGATCGGGCAGTCGCCGGACGAGCAGGACATGGTGTTCGCCGACAGCGACATCACGTACCGGCCCGGCGAGAGTTGGAATGTCGCGGCGGTGCCATAGGGCGCGGCGCCTGGCGAGAGCGCGCTCTGAATGCAGTTCTGCCGCCCGTCGACCGTGATGGAAGTCGCGGCTTGTGCGGTGGATGCCAGCGCGAGCAGAAGGGTTGCGACAACGGAAATGCGCATGACTCGGATCCTTTCTTCAAGTTATGTGGACTGCACGTTTGCACATCGCGTCGGCACGAGCGCGCCGACCCGTGCTTAACGGCATGAGCAGGCAGGCCTTGATGGTTTTGTCTGAAGAATTCATTTCTTTACATGACGCGGCTTCCCGGTGCCGCTTCCCGGCGTGGCGGCCGCCAGCACGATTTCCCCCGCCGCGCGAAAATCCCTCATCCCGTCGCGAGACGGCCGAATCCCCCGAACATCCAACTCAGGAGCACGACGCATGCCGAAAGCAATCCGTTACGACCAACCGGGCGGCCCGGAAGTGATGAAGTGGGTCGACGTCGAGGTCGGCGAACCGAAGGCCGGCGAGGTGCGCGTGAAGCACCACGCGGTGGGCCTCAACTACATCGACGTCTATTTCCGCACCGGCCTTTATCCGCAACCGCTGCCGGGCGGCCTCGGCCAGGAAGGCGCGGGCGAGGTGGTGGCGGTGGGCGAGGGCGTCGGCGCGCTGAAGGTGGGCGACCGTGTCGCCTACACCGGCGTGCCGCCCGGCTCGTATGCCGAGGAGCGCGTGCTGCCGGCCGAGAAGATCGTCAAGCTGCCCGATGCGATCAGCCATGAAGACGCCGCCTCGCTGATGCTGCAAGGCCTGACCGCGCAATACCTGTTGCGCCGCACTTATCCGGTCAAGGCGGGCGACACGATTCTGATTCACGCGGCGGCAGGCGGCGTCGGGCTGATCGTCTGCCAGTGGGCCAAGGCGCTCGGCGCGACGGTGATCGGCACGGTCGGCTCCGATGAAAAGGCCGAACTGGCCAAGGCGCACGGCTGCGACCACGCGATCGTCTACACGCGCGAGCCCGAGTTCGCCAAGCGCGTGAAGGAAATCACGAACGGCGCGGGCGTGCCCGTGGTGTACGACTCGATCGGCAAGGACACCTATGTTTCGTCGCTCGACAGCCTCGCGCCGCTCGGCCTGTTCGTCAGCTTCGGCAACGCGTCCGGCCCGCTGCCTGCGATCGACTCGAAGGAGTTCGCCTCGCGCGGCTCGCTGTTCTTCACGCGCCCTTCACTGTTTACCTACATCGCCAAGCGCGCCGATCTCGAACGCGGCGCGGCCGAGCTGTTCGACGCGGTGATCTCGGGCAAGGTCAGGACCAACGTGCGTCAGCGCTATCAGCTGGCGAACGTGGCCGAGGCCCATCGCGATCTCGAAGCGCGCCGCACCACCGGCTCGACGATCCTGCTGCCGTAACGCCCCGCTTAACGCTCCGCTTCATCCCCCGCTTCACGCCGCGGCCGCCTCCAGGGCGGCCGCGCGCTTTTCCGGCCGTCCCCCGGCGCCTGCCGCGTTTACGCGTTTTTTACACCCGCCCGCCCACCTTTGACCTGCCCTTTACGCGCATTCCCATAACGTTGCATCCGTTCGAACAGGAACACGGAGAACACAACAATGGATGCGCTGTATATCGGTGGTCTCGCACTCTTTTCAGTGCTGATCGCTGCGCTCGTCGCGGGGTGCGACAAGCTCTCGCAATATGGTCGCGGGGGGCGTCAATGAACTGGATGCTATGGCTCGCGGGGCTGTCGACCGCGCTGTTGTTCGCCTATCTGATCTACGCGCTGCTGCGCGCGGAGGACATCGAATGAGCGCGAACGATCTGATGCAGGCGGGGATCTTCCTCGTCGTGCTGCTGGCGCTGGCGGTGCCCGTCGCCGGCTATCTGACCCGCGTGATGGACGGCTCGTCGCGCATCGTGCGCGTGTTCGGGCCGCTCGAACGCGTGCTGTACCGCATCGCGGGCGTCGATCCGGGCGCGGAGATGTCGTGGAAGCAGTACGCGTTCGCGACGATCGCGTTCAACGTGCTCGGCATGTTCTTGCTCTACGCGCTGCTGCGCCTCCAGCAATGGCTGCCCGGCAACCCGCAGCAGTTCCCGCCGATGACGGTGGACGGTGCGTTCAACACGGCCGTCAGCTTCGTCACCAACACCAACTGGCAGGACTATTCGCCCGAGCAGACGGTCAGCTACCTCACGCAGATGCTCGGCCTGACGGTACAGAACTTCCTGTCGGCGGCCACCGGCATCGTGGTGGTGATCGCGCTGATCCGCGGCTTCGCGCGTCATACCGCGAAGACCATCGGCAACTTCTGGGTCGACCTGACGCGCGTGACGCTGTACGTGCTGGTGCCGATGTCGGCGGTGGTCGCGGCGCTGCTGATGAGCCAGGGCGTGATCCAGAACTTCCGCGCCTACACCGACGTGCCGACGCTGCAGGCCAGCACGTACCAGGCGCCGAAGCTCGACGCGCAGGGCAACCCGGTCAAGGACGACAAGGGCAACCCGGTGACGGTCGCCACGCCGCTGAAGACGCAGACGCTGGCCTTGGGCCCGGTGGCCACGCAGGAAGCCATCAAGATGCTCGGCACCAACGGCGGCGGCTTCTTCAACGGCAACTCGGCGCATCCGTACGAAAACCCCACGCCGGTCTCGAACATGATCGAGATGCTGTCGATCCTGATCCTGCCGGCCGCGCTGTGTCTGGTGTTCGGCCGCATGATCGGCGACCGCCGGCAGGGCGTCGCGGTGCTCGCGGCGATGACGGTGGCGTTCGCGGCGGCGGTGGGTGTCGAGGCGGCCTCCGAGCAGCGCGGCAACCCGCAGTTCACGGCGCTGCACGTCGACCAGGGCGCGAGCGGCCTGCAGGCGGGCGGCAACATGGAAGGCAAGGAAACCCGCTTCGGCATCGCCCAGACCAGCATCTTCGTGGTCACCACCACGGCCGCCTCGTGCGGCGCGGTGGACGGCGCGCACGATTCGCTGACGCCGGTCGGCGGGCTGGTGCCGATGCTGCTGATCCAGCTCGGCGAGGTGATCTTCGGCGGGGTGGGCTCCGGTCTCTACGGGATGCTCGTGTTCGCGCTGCTGGCGGTGTTCGTGGCGGGCCTGATGATCGGCCGCACGCCCGAATACGTCGGCAAGAAGATCGAATCGTTCGAGATGAAGATGGTGTCGATCGTGGTGCTGCTCACGCCGCTGCTGGTGCTGGTGGGCACGTCGCTCGCGGTGCTGTCCGAGGCCGGCCGCGCGGGGATCGCCAATCCGGGGCCGCACGGCTTCTCGGAGATCCTCTACGCGTTCAGCTCGGCCGCCAACAACAACGGCAGCGCGTTCGCGGGCCTGACGGTCAGCACGCCGTTCTACAACTGGCTGACGGCGATCGCGATGTGGTTCGGGCGCTTCGGCACGATCGTGCCGGTGCTGGCGATCGCCGGCTCGCTGGCGGCCAAGAAGCGCATCGCCGCGACCAGCGGCACGCTGCCGACGCACGGCCCGCTGTTCGTGGTGCTGCTGCTCGGTTCGGTGCTGCTGGTGGGCGCGCTGACCTATGTGCCGGCGCTCGCGCTCGGCCCGGGTGTCGAGCATCTGATGCTGTTCGTCAACTCGCATTGAGCACGCGCTGAGCGTGCATCGGGCAGGTCGGGCCGCGCGGCAAGCGCCGCCGGCCCGCCGCCCGCCAACAGGAAACGGGAAGTCGGAATCCGCGCATCGTTCGCGATGCCATCGAGGATCACAATGAATCAACATTCCGCTACACGATCGATGTTCGACCCGGCGCTGCTGCGCCCGGCGATCGTCGATTCGTTCAAGAAACTCACGCCGCGCACGCAGTTCCGCAATCCGGTGATGTTCTGCGTCTACGTCGGCAGCGTGCTGACCACCATCCTCTGGATCGCGGCGCTCGCCGGCCAGGCCGAGGCGCCGGCCGGCTTCATCCTGGCCGTCACGCTGTGGCTCTGGTTCACGGTGCTGTTCGCGAACTTCGCCGAGGCGCTGGCCGAGGGCCGCTCGAAGGCGCAGGCCGCGTCGCTGCGCAGCGCCAAGAAAGACGTGATGGCCAAGAAGCTCAACGAGCCGCATCCGAAATCGCCGGTGCGCATCACCACCGCCAGCGACCTGCGCCGCGGCGACGTGGTGCTGGTCGAAACCGGTGACGTGATCCCCGCCGACGGCGAGGTGATTGACGGCGTGGCCTCGGTCGACGAATCGGCCATCACGGGCGAATCGGCGCCGGTGATCCGCGAATCGGGCGGCGATTTTTCGTCGGTGACGGGCGGCACGCGCGTGCTGTCGGACTGGATCGTCGTGAAGGTCACGGCGAACCCGGGCGAGGCGTTCCTTGACCGCATGATCGCGATGGTCGAAGGCGCCAAGCGCAAGAAGACCCCGAACGAGATCGCGCTGACCATCCTGCTGGTTGCGCTGACGATCGTCATGCTGCTGGCGACCGCCACGCTGCTGCCGTTCTCGATCTTCTCGGTGCAGGCGATGAACGCCGGCCACGTGGTGACGATCACCGCGCTGGTGGCGCTGCTGGTGTGCCTGATCCCGACCACCATCGGCGGGCTGCTGTCGTCGATCGGCGTGGCCGGCATGAGCCGCATGATGCAGGCCAACGTGATCGCCACCTCGGGCCGCGCGGTCGAGGCGGCCGGCGACGTGGACGTGCTGCTGCTCGACAAGACCGGCACCATCACGCTCGGCAATCGTCAAGCATCCGAATTCGTGCCGGCCGCGGGCGTGCCCGAGGAAGCGCTGGCCGATGCGGCGCAACTGTCGTCGCTGGCCGACGAAACGCCGGAAGGCCGCAGCATCGTGGTGCTGGCCAAGACCCGCTTCAACCTGCGCCAGCGCGACATGGCGGCGTTGCAGGCCACCTTCATCGGCTTCTCGGCCACCACCCGCATGAGCGGCGTGGATCTGCCCGAGCGCGAGATCCGCAAGGGCGCGGCCGACGCGATTCGTCAGTATGTCGAAGCGCATGGCGGACGCTTTCCCGAGGACGTGCGCCGCGCGGTGGATGACGTCGCGCGCAAGGGCAGCACGCCGCTGGTGGTGGCCGAACGCCTGGGCGAGCAGGGCGCGCGCGTGCTCGGCGTGATCGAGCTGAAGGACATCGTCAAGGGCGGCATCAAGGAGCGCTTCGCCGAACTGCGCAAGATGGGCATCAAGACCATCATGGTGACGGGCGACAACCGCCTGACCGCCGCGGCCATCGCGGCCGAGGCCGGGGTGGACGATTTCCTCGCCGAAGCCACGCCCGAAACCAAGCTCGCGACGATCCGCGAGCATCAGTCGGCCGGGCGCCTCGTGGCGATGACGGGCGACGGCACCAACGACGCGCCGGCGCTGGCCCAGGCCGACGTCGCGGTGGCGATGAACACCGGCACGCAGGCCGCGAAGGAGGCCGGCAACATGGTCGACCTCGATTCGAACCCGACCAAGCTGATCGAGATCGTCGAGATCGGCAAGCAGATGCTGATGACGCGCGGCTCGCTGACGACCTTCTCGATCGCCAACGACATCGCCAAGTATTTCGCGATCATCCCGGCCGCGTTCGCCACCACCTATCCGCAACTGAACGCGCTGAACGTGATGCATCTGGCCACGCCGGCCTCGGCCATCATGTCCGCGGTGATCTTCAACGCGCTGATCATTGTGCTGCTGATTCCGCTGGCGTTGAAGGGCGTGCGCTATCGCGCGCTCGGCGCCGCCACGCTGCTGCGCCGCAACCTGCTGATCTACGGACTCGGCGGGATTCTGGTGCCGTTCGTCGGCATCAAGCTGATCGACATCGTGCTCGCCACGCTCGGCTGGGTATAAGGAAGTTACGCCATGAAAACCATGATTCGTCCGCTCGTCGTCCTGTTCGCGGTGCTGACCGCCGTGACGGGCCTCGCGTATCCGGCCGTGATGACGGCCTTCGGCGCGGCGGTGTTCCCGTCGCAATCGTCCGGCAGCCTGATCGAGCTGAACGGCAAGGTGGTCGGCTCCACGCTGATCGGCCAGCCGTTCGACGCGCCGCAATACTTCTGGGGCCGGCTGTCGGCCACCTCGCCGATGCCGTACAACGCGCAGGGTTCGAGCGCCTCGAACCTCGGCCCGACCAACCCGGCGCTGACCGATCAGGTCAAGGGCCGGCTCGACGCGCTGAAGGCGGCGGGCACCGACCTGAGCCAGCCGGTGCCGGTGGACCTGGTCACCGCCTCGGGCAGCGGCCTCGATCCGGAGATCAGCCCGGCTGCCGCGCTGTATCAGGTGGCGCGCGTCGCCCACGCGCGCGGCATGTCGGCCGACGCCGTGCGGCAACTGGTGGACGCCCACACCCAGGGCCGCCAGTTCGGCCTGTTCGGCGAGCCGCGCGTGAACGTGCTGGCGCTGAACCTGGCGCTCGACTCGGCCAAGTCCGCGCACTGATCGGCAGCGGACTTCTTTTGCGGCG
>NZ_BAAILN010000148.1:64653-65868 GCF_054589155.1 Burkholderia sp. 3C | reverse complement strand
GCCTGGCCGCGCCGCCTTTTCTTTTTTCGGGATTTGGCACCACAATGCTTGCCACGACCGTGACTCGCGCCGCCGGCGCACCGCCCTCCGCATGAATCGCCCCGATCCCGACCAGCTTCTCGACAAGCTTCAGCGCGAGGAAGAGAAGCAGCAGCGCGGCCGGCTGAAGATCTTCTTCGGCGCGTCGGCCGGCGTCGGCAAGACCTACGCGATGTTGCAGGCCGCGCGCGTGCGCGCCGACGAGGGCGTGGACGTGCTGGTCGGCATCGTCGAGACGCACGGCCGCCGCGAGACGGCCGCGCTGCTCGACGGGCTCGACCTGCTGCCGCCGCTCGCGCTCGAGCATCGCGGCCGGCACCTGGCCGAATTCGACCTCGACGCCGCGCTCGCGCGCCGGCCGCAGCTCGTGCTGGTCGACGAACTGGCCCATTCGAACGTGACCGGCTCGCGCCACCTGAAGCGCTGGCAGGACGTGCACGAGCTGCTCGACGCGGGCATCGACGTCTACACCACCGTCAACGTCCAGCATCTCGACAGCCTCAACGACGTGGTGGGCGCGATCACCGGCATCCGCGTCTGGGAGACGGTGCCCGACCACGTGTTCGATGCGGCCGACGAGGTCACGCTGGTCGACCTGCCCGCCGACGAACTGCTCGAACGGATGCGCGACGGCAAGGTGTATCTGCCGCAGCAGGCCGAGCGCGCGGTGCGCAACTTCTTCCGCAAGGGCAACCTGATCGCGCTGCGCGAGCTGGCGCTGCGGCGCACCGCCGACCGCGTCGACGCGCAGATGCGCGAGTACCGCGCCGACCGCTCGATCGCGCGCATCTGGCAGGCGCGCGAGCGGCTGCTGGTGTGCGTCGGGCCGGGGCCGGAGGCGCCCACGCTGGTGCGTGCCGCCGCGCGTCTGGCGGCCGGGCTCAAGGCCGACTGGATCGCCGTTTATGTCGAAACGCCGAAATCGCAGCGGCTCGACGACGCGCGGCGGCGGCCGCCGCTCGACGCGCTGAAGCTGGCCGCCGAACTGGGCGCGGAAACCGTCACGCTGGCCGGCGGCGACCCGGTGGCCGCGCTGATCGGCTATGCGCAGGTGCGCAACGTGTCGAAGCTGGTGGCCGGCGGTTCGCCGCGCGCCGGCCTGTGGCGGCGGCTCGCGCGGCCGTTCGGCGAGCGGCTGGCCGAGCGCGCCGGCGATCTCGACCTGATGCTGCTGCG
>NZ_BAAILN010000148.1:60611-64540 GCF_054589155.1 Burkholderia sp. 3C | reverse complement strand
CGCGCGCGCCTGGCGCGATGCGTTCGTGCAGTTGGCCGGCGAGCGCTCGCCGCCGCGCCATTACGTGGCCGCCGCGCTGATCTGCGCGGCGCTGACCGGGGTGGCCGCGCTCGCGCAGGCGCACCTCGACCTGACCAACCTGGTCATGCTCTACCTGCTCGGCGTGGTGTTCAGCGCGGTCCGACTCGGGCGCGGGCCGGGCGTCATGCAGTCGTTCCTGTCGGTGGCCGCGTTCGATTTCTTCTTCGTGCCGCCGCGCATGTCGCTGTCGGTCACCGACACGCAATATCTGCTGACCTTCTTCGGCATGTTGCTGACCTCGCTGGTGATCAGCCATCTGACGTCCAGCCTGAGCCGGTCGGCCGGCGTGGCCGAGCGGCGCGAGCGGCGCACCGGCGCGATGTACGCGATGGCGCGCGAACTGGCCGCCGCGCTGACGGCCGAGCAGATCGTCGAGATCGGCAGCCGGCACGTGGCCGAGGTGTTTCGCGCGCGCGTGGCGATGCTGCTGCCCGACAACGCCGATGGCGCCGAGCAGGTTCGCCAGCAGATCGAGAACCCCGACGAGGCCGTCACGCTGACGGGCGCCGCGCTCGATACCGATGTCGGCCAGTGGGTGTACGACCAGCAGAAGCCGGCCGGGCACGGCACCGATACGCTGCCCGCGGCGCGGGCGCTGTACCTGCCGCTGAAGGCGCCGATGCGCACGCGCGGCGTGCTGGCGGTGCTCGCGCAGGACCCGCGCGAGCTCGATGCGCCCGAGCAGCAGCGCATGCTCGACACGTTCGCCGCGCAGATCGCGCTGGCGCTGGAGCGCGTGCATTACGTCGAGATCGCGCGCGATGCGCTGGTCAGCATGGAGTCCGAGCGCTTGCGCAATTCGCTGCTGTCGGCGATTTCGCACGATCTGCGCACGCCGCTGACGACCATCGTCGGGTTCTCGTCGATGCTGGCGGGGATGCAGGGCGGCAAGCCGGATCAGGCGCCGGATGCATCGAACGGCGAGGCATCGCCCGGCCTGCCCGCGTTGCCCGAGATTGCGAGCCGGCAGCACGAGCTGGTCGAGGCAATCCACGACGAGGCGCTGCGCATGACCGGCATCGTCACCAATCTGCTCGACATGGCGCGGCTGCAGGCCGGCAGCCTGCAACTGAAGCGGCAGTGGTCGTTGCTGGAGGAAACCGTCGGCGCGGCGCTGGCCGCCTGCAAGCGCGTGCTGGCGCGGCACCCGGTGCAGGTGCGGCTGCCGGCCGATTTGCCGCTGCTGCAGACCGACGCCGTGCTGATGGAGCGCCTGTTCGCGAACCTGTTCGAGAACGCGGCCAAGTACACGCCGGCCGGCAGCGCGCTGACGATCGGCGCGCAACGCATCGAGGAGGGCGGCCAGCCGTTCGTGCGCGTGAGCGTCGACGATCACGGCCCGGGCCTGCGCGCCGGCATGGAAGCGCGCATCTTCGACAAGTTCACGCGCGGCGAGAAGGAGTCGGCCACGCCCGGGATCGGGCTGGGGCTGGCGATCTGCCGGGCGATCGTCGATGCGCACGGCGGTAAGATCGGCGCCCGGAACCGGCTCGCGCCGGACGGCTCGATTGCCGGCGCCAGCTTCTGGTTCACGCTGCCGGTGGATGCGCCGCCGCCCGTGCCCGACGACGCAGCGGCCGATCTGGCCGAACTCGGCGCGCTCGATGCACTCGATGCGCGGGTCGTGCCACCCGCTGCCGCGCCGCCCTTGTCTTCTCCCTTTCCGCCCGACCATGAGTGAACCGACGCTGACCGTTGTCCTGATCGAAGACGAAAAACAGATCCGCCGCTTCGTGCGCACCGCGCTGGAGGCGGAGGGCATTGCCGTGTTCGATGCGGAGACCGGCAAGCAGGGGCTGATCGAGACGGCCACGCGCAAGCCCGACCTGGTGATCGTCGATCTGGGCCTGCCCGATACCGACGGGCTCGACGTGATCCGCGAGCTGCGCGGCTGGTCCGAGCTGCCGGTGATCGTGCTGTCGGCGCGCACGCGCGAGGACGAGAAGGTGGCCGCGCTCGATGCCGGCGCCGACGATTACCTGACCAAGCCGTTCGGCGTGTCCGAACTGCTCGCGCGCATCCGCGCGCATCTGCGCCGACGCAATCTGGGCGGCGCGAACGATACGCCGAGCGTCCGGTTCGGCGAGGTCACGGTGGATCTGGCGTTGCGCGTGGTGACGCGCGGCGGCGCGCCGGTGCACCTGACGCCGCTCGAATACCGGCTGCTCGCGACGCTGGTGCGCCATGCGGGCCGCGTGCTGACGCACCGGCAACTGCTGCGCGACGTGTGGGGGCCGTCGCACGTGGAGAGCCATCATTACCTGCGCATCTACATGGCGCATCTGCGGCAAAAGCTGGAAGCCGATCCGGCGCAGCCGGAGCACATCGTGACGGAGACGGGGGTGGGGTATCGGCTGGTGGGCGCGGCCTGAGGGAATGAGCCGCGCGGGTCGCCGGCCTGTCGGCGGGCTTGCCGACGCGATGCGCCGTGGCGAAGGGCGCACCGACGATACCGAAGCCGCGCATCGCCCTGACGCGCATGGGGTCGATCCCGCACGCCCTGCCGGTTTGTAAGCGCTTTGTTATACTCGCCCCCTGCCCGGGGACGACCCCGGCGCGTCAATCAATCCGCGGGGACGGCCCCGTCCTTCCCGGTGGAGTCGTCTCATGTCCTGGATCCTGCTTTTCATCGCCGGCCTGCTCGAAGTGGCCTGGGCGGCGGGTCTCAAGTCGTCCGAAGGTTTTACGCGGCTCTGGCCGTCGGTGTTTACGGTCGTGACCGCGCTCGGCAGCTTCGTGCTGCTCGCGATGGCGATGCGCCAGTTGCCGCTCGGCACCGCGTATGCGGTCTGGACCGGCATCGGCGCGGTTGGCGCATTCATCTTCGGCATCGTGTTGATGGGTGAGGCCGTGACCGTCGCCCGCGTGGCGAGCGCGGCGCTGATCGTGCTGGGGTTGATCGGGTTGAAGCTGTCGTCGCCGGCCTGAAGCGGGCCTGAGCCGGGCCTGAATGAAGCCGGCTTGAAACCGGCTGAAACCGGTCCAAAGCCGATCCAAAACCGGCCCGAGGTCCGCCCGACGCCGCTCCGACACTCGGCCGAGGTCGCGGTGAAGCCGCTCCGACGCCCCGCGCGGCAACCGCAACCGTCTCCCGGCGTTGCAGATTGGGCACGCTCGCCCCCGCCTGCGGGGCAATCCCCTGCAGCCCATGTTGCGGCGCGTCTATAATGCAAAATCATTGTCTCGGAATTACGCCGCCGGTTGCCCGCCCGGGCATCGGCGGCGGTTCCGTTATGCCGGCCGCCCGGCCGGCGTGCGCGTTCGACGCGCAAGGAGACCACACATGGTCGAGGCCATTTCGCTCGGCGCGGGGCTCGCGTGGGCTAGCGGGCTGCGCCTCTATCTGACGGTTCTGATCGCCGGCGTGCTGGCGCGCACCGGCCTCGTGCATCTTCCCGACACGCTGGCCGCGCTGACCTCGCCATGGGTGATCGGCGCCGCCGCCGTACTGGCTGTCGCCGAATTCCTCGCCGACAAGATTCCCGCGTTCGATTCGCTCTGGGACGCGATCCACACGTTCATCCGGATTCCGGCCGGCGCGGTGCTCGCGGCCGGCGCGCTCGGCCATGCCGATCCCACGGTGCTGGCCGTCGCCGGGCTCGCGGGCGGCACGCTGGCCGGCTCGGCCCACGTGGCCAAGGCCGGCACGCGCGCGCTGATCAACCTGTCGCCGGAGCCGGTGTCGAACTGGATCGCCTCGGCGACCGAGGACGGCATGGTGTTCGCCGGCCTGGCGCTGGCCTTCTTCGTGCCGGTGCTGTTCCTGCTGCTGATGATCGGCTTCATGGCGTTCATGGCCTGGCTGCTGCCGCGGCTCTGGCGCGGCGTGTCGGGCGGCTTTCGCGGCA
>NZ_BAAILN010000148.1:52879-60521 GCF_054589155.1 Burkholderia sp. 3C | reverse complement strand
TCACATGGTGTCGCGCTTCAATTCACTCGGAGGCAAGCAGGATTGACCACGCAGCATGAAGCAGGGCGCGCCGCGCGCGGCGCACGTCTGACGCCGGGCGAGCTGGTACGGCAATCGATCCGGATGACGATGCGCGACTGGCGCTCGGGCGAGCTGACGCTGCTGGTGCTGGCGCTGGTACTGGCCGTGGCGGCGCTGACCAGCGTGGGTTTCCTGTCCGACCGGCTGCGTCACGGCCTGGAGCGCGACGCGCGCCAGATGCTCGGCGCCGATTTCGTGGTGCGCGCCGATCATCCGGTCGATCCGGCCTTCGCGGCCGCCGCACGCGCGGACGGCCTTTCCACCGCCTCCACGGCGATTTTCCCAAGCATGGTGGGCGGCACCGGCGCGAATGCGCCGTCGCGGCTGGCAGCCGTCAAGGCCGTGTCGGACGGTTATCCGTTGCGAGGCCGGGTCGAGATCGCGGCCGCGCCGAACGCGCCGGGCCGCGCCACCGCCACGATTCCGGCGCCCGGCACGGTGTGGGCCGATCCGGCCCTGCTCGACGCGCTGCACCTGAAGATCGGCGATGTGGTGCGTGTCGGCCTGCGCGACTTCCGCGTGTCGGCGGCGATCACCCGTGAACTCGACCGCGGTTTCTCGTTCGTCAGTTTCTCGCCGCGCCTGATGCTGCGTCAGGACGAACTGGCTTCGACGGGGCTGATCGGTTACGGCAGCCGCGTCACCTATCGCCTGCTGGTGGCCGGCCCCGATCCGGCCGTCGCGCGCTTCGCGGCGCTCGCGCACCAGCGCGTGGACGGCGGCAAGCTGCGCGGCGTCGCGCTCGAATCGCTGCAGGAAGGGCAGCCGCAGGTGCGCGAGACGCTCGACCGTGCGCGCCATTTCCTGACGCTCGTGTCGCTGCTGACGGCGCTGCTGTCGGCCGTCGCCATCGCGATGGCCGCGCAGCGCTACATGCGCCGGCATCTCGACGGCTGCGCGGCGATGCGTTGCCTCGGTACCAGCCAGCGCACGCTGGCCGGGCTGTTTACGCTGGAATTCGTCGCGATCGGCATCGTGTCGGGCGTGCTCGGCGCGGCGCTCGGCTATCTCGGCCACCTTGCGCTGCTGTCCGCGCTCGGCAACCTGATCGACGTGGTGCTGCCGCAGCCGGGCATCGCACCGGCGCTGATCGGCGTCGGCGCGGGGCTGGTGCTGCTGCTCGGCTTTGCGTTGCCGCCGCTGTGGCCGCTGACGCGTGTGCCGCCGGTGCGCGTGCTGCGCCGTGAATGGGGCGAGGCGGGGCGTACCGCGTGGCTCGGCTACGGCCTCGGCGTGGTGCTGTTCGCGGCGCTGCTGATCGTCGCGGCCGGCAACCTGCGGCTCGGCCTGATCGTGGCGGGCGGCTTCGCGGGCGGGTTGGTGCTGTTCGCGGCGGTGGCGCGCGCGACGCTGTTCGTGGCGGCCCGCGCGGTGCGCGACGCGCGCGTCGGCGCGGGGCTCGGCTGGCGTTACGCGATCGCCTCGCTGCACCGGCGCGGCACCGCCAGCGCGCTGCAGATCACGGCGCTGGCGCTGGGCCTCATGTGCCTGCTGCTGATCTCGATCACACGTGACGACCTGGTGGCCGGCTGGCGCAAATCCACGCCGCCCGACGCGCCGAATCAGTTCCTGATCGATATCCAGCCCGATCAGCGGCCCGGCGTGGTTCGCTACCTCGCCTCGCACGGCATCGACGATGCACCGCTCGAACCGATGGTGCGCGGCCGGTTGATCGCGATCGACGGCAAGACCGTCAACCCGGACAGCTTCCCCGACGCGAACGCTCGCCGCCTGGTCGATCGCGAGTTCAACCTGTCGTACACGACGCAACTGCCCGACGACAACCGCGTGGTCGAGGGCCATTGGTTCGGCGCCGCGCCGAAGCCTCAGATCTCGATCGAGGCCGGGCTCGCCAAGACCTTGAAGGTGAAGCTCGGCGACACGCTGCGCTTCGACGTGACCGGGCTGACCATCGAGGCGCCCGTCACCAGCATCCGCAAGCTCGACTGGGGCACGTTCCGCGTCAATTTCTTCGTGCTGATGCCGCCGGCCGCGCTGAGCGATTTCCCGGCGATGTACATCACGAGCTTCCATCTGCCGCCCGGCCGTTCGGGCGTGATCGACGGGCTGATCGCGCAGCAGCCGGGCATCACCGCGATCGACGTGGCGCCGATCCTCGCGCAATTGCAGCGCGTGCTGCTGCAGGTGGTGGGCGCGGTGCAGATGCTGTTCGGCTTCACGCTGGCGGCCGGCATCCTGGTGCTGTACACGGCGCTGGCCGGCAGCCGCGACGAGCGGATGCGCGAGGCGGCGCTGCTGCGCGCGCTCGGCGCGTCGCGCAGGCAGGTGGGCGCGGTGCAGCGCGCGGAGTTCGTGATCGTCGGTACGATCGCGGGCGCTTGCGCGGCGGTGGGGTCGCTGGCGATCGGCTGGGTGCTGGCTACCCAGGTGTTTTCGTTCGAGATGGCGATCAACCCGTGGGTGGTGCCGGCCGGCATCGTGGCGGGCGTCGTTTGCGCGGCGGCGGCCGGTTGGTGGAGCCTGCGCAACGTGCTGTCGCGCCCGGCGCTGCATACCTTGCGCGACGCCTGAGCGCGCCGCTGCGGTATCGTTGCGCTTTTTGCCGGATTTCCGTATGACCGACGATGTAACCGATGACGGCGCGCAGGCCAAGCCCAGCGCATTCGAGCTGGTGGGCGGCGAGGCGCGCGTGCGCGAGCTGATCGACCGCTTCTACGACCTGATGGATCTCGAACCGGAGTTCGCGGGCATTCGCGCGCTGCACCCCGATTCTCTCGACGGCTCGCGCGACAAGACCTTCTGGTTCCTGTGCGGCTGGCTCGGCGGCCCCGATCACTACGTGAGCCGCTTCGGGCATCCGCGGCTGCGTGCGCGGCACCTGCCGTTCCCGATCGGCAGCTCGGAGCGCGATCAATGGCTGCGCTGCATGGCCTGGGCGATGGAGGACATCGGCCTCGACGCGGCGTTGCGCGAGCGGCTCATGGTGTCGTTCTACGACACGGCCGACTGGATGCGCAACCGGCCCGGTTGATTCCGGAGGCACGGCATCGCCCAACGAAAAAGGGCGCCAGGCAAGCAGCCCGGCGCCCTTTTTTCTCGCCTGCGCGAGCCTGGTGTCAGTTGTCGTCCGGCGTGCGGACGTACACGCGCAGCAGTTCTTCGTTGTCGCCGGGCCGAGCGCCTGTCCAGTACAGGTCCCACTCGTCGTCGATCTTCGGCGTCACGGCGCGCAGGCCCTGCACGATCATCCACGTGCACTTCGTGCTGGCCGGATTGGCGGTCGGGCGATGTTCGATGCCGGTGAAGTATTGCAGCATCGGCGCTTCCGATTCGCCGAGCCCGAGGCTGGCCATGCAGTCGCCTTCGTTCCATTGCTCGGCCAGATGCGCGTCGAGATCGAGAAACACCGAGCGGTAACTCTTGGCCACGTCGAGCCACGGCAGCAGCAGCGTGAAGATCAGCCCCCAGACCAGCACCACGCCGGCCGCCCACGACAGCGCGCCGCGCCACTTGCCGGTGGCGCGCAGCCACGGCAGCACCCATAGCCAGCCGATCGTCAGCACCAGCCCGGCAGCGGCGAACCCGAGGTCCAGCGGCGCGGTCCAGTCGAGCGGCAACCAACGGCCGAGCCAGTGGATCGACGCGCGCGAGGCGTGCGCCGACGTCATGATCGACCAGACATACCAGGCATAGACGGCGACGCAGCCGAACAGCAACCGGCTCGCGTAATCCCACAGCATCGCGGCGCGCAGCGGCATGCGCTCGGGCGCGGCGGCCGCGAGCAGGGCCAGCGGGGCGATGAACGGCAGGATGTACAGCTCGCGCGAGGTGGCCGACATCTGCAACACCATCATGCCGATGCCGCCGAACAGCGCGGGCAGCGTCACCGCCGGGTCGCGCCACGCGCGCCAGCGGCCCGCGAGCAGCGCATAGGCGGCCAGCGGGCCGACCGGGAAGCCGACCGTCAGCAGCGCTCGCCAGATGAACAGCGGCTTGTCGTTTTCGGCGCCGAGGTTGGGCACCGAAAAGCCGAAGAAGCGGCCGACGTTGTTGTCCCAGAACCAGGTCATGAACAGCGATTCGGAGCGCAGGAACAGCGCGGTCGGCCAGATCAGCGCGAACGGCGCCAGCACCAGCGCGGCGACGCCGAGCGAGCGGAAGAACGCGCGGTTGCGGCAGGCCGGATACAGCGCGAGCACGAGCGTGAGCGTCGCACCGAACACGAGCGGCACGAACAGCCCCTTGGCCAGCAGCGCGATACCCACGCCCGCGCCGAAGCCCGGCGCGGCGAAGCGGCTGGCGGGCCGGCCCGCGACGCGCTCGGTCACGAGTTCGAGCAGCGACGAGAAGGCGATCGCCGCGCCGGCCATCAGTGCCACGTCGGTCATCATGTCGTGGACATGCTTGACCACCACCAGCGTGCCCGCGCACAACGCGACCGGGCCGATCACGCGCAGGTCGAGCCAGCGCGGCGCGCGCGTGGCGATACGGGCGGCGCGCGCGGTGAAGCCGAACGCGAGCGCGGCGAACAGGGCGCTCGCGAGACGCGCCGCATCATGCAGTGGAAGGTAGCGGCCGAACAGCCAGGCGAAGGCGGCGGCCGTCCAGTCGTAGATCGGCGGCTTTTCGAGGAACGGCTGGCCGGCATTGGTGGGCACCACCAGGTCGCCGGTGTCCAGCATGTGCTGGATGATGCCGAACGTATAGGTTTCGTCCTGCTTCCACGGGTCGTGACCGACCACGCCCGGCAGCAGATAGGCACAGGCGATCGCGATCACCAGCAGCCAGACGCGCCAGTTCGCGCGCGCGAACCCGCTCGGCCAGGCGCCGGCATGCGCGGCGTCGCCCGGCAACGGCAGGCCGCCGCCCAGCGCGGCGGCATTGGCGGCTTGCGACGCCCCCTGATGGAGCGCGACATGACGGATCGGGGCACGTGCGGACGAGCGCGGGCCGCCGGGAGCAGTAGGTCCCTGCATCGAAAAACGTCTCAAAAGTCGGTGAGTCAGCCGGCTGCTTCGGCCGGATGATTAACGCTGCCGTGGGGGGCGGATTGCCGCAGTGAAGGACCGCGATGGACGCTAGTTAAGCACGTTTTTATTACGGCCTGTTACGAAAACTATGGCCGTTCTGTGAGTTTTTTTGGCGTGTGTGTTGTTTTGTGATTTGTACGTTTGCGGGTGTGGCTTTTGCGACACAAGCGTGGCAAAAAACGCCGGCCCGGAAGGGCGGGGAGCGGGCGAGGTCTGATGATTGGGCTGCGGAACCCGCTTTCGGCGGGCGCCGGCCCGGTATGTGGGTTAGCGTCCGCCGCCGACGTCGACCAGCGTGCCGGTTACATAAGAGGCGGCGCTGCCGAGCAGCCAGACGATGGCTTCGGCCACCTCGTCGGCGCGCCCCGGGCGGCCGATCGGCGTCTGCGCGCCGAGCCGCTCGGCGCGATCGGGTTGTCCGCCGCTGGCATGGATCTCGGTATCGATCAGGCCGGGCCGCACCGCGTTGACGCGCACCCCGTGCGGCGCCAGTTCCTTCGCCAGGCCGAGCGTGAGCGTGTCGACCGCGCCCTTCGAGCCGGCGTAATCGACGTATTCGTTCGGCGAGCCAAGCCGCGCCGCCAGCGACGACACGTTGACGATCGCGCCGCCGCGTCCGCCCCGATTGGTCGGCAAGCGGCGCGCCGCTTCCCGCGCGCACAGGTAGGCGCCCAGCACGTTGACGTCGAACAGGCGGGTGAGCCGCGCCAGGTCCATGTCGGCCAACGGCAGCGGCGGCGCGACGATGCCGGCGTTGTTGACGAGCGCGTCGAGCGGGCCGAGCTCGCGCTCGACGGTGTCGAACATCGCGATCACGTCGGCTTCGGCGGCCACGTCGCCTTGTATCGTCACGGCGCGGCCGCCTTGGTCGCGGATCTCGCCCGCGAGCGCGTCGGCCGCCGCCGCATCGCGTGCGTAATTGATGCCGACGGCCCAGCCGCGTGCGGCGGCGAGCCGCGCCGTGGCCGCGCCGATGCCGCGGCTCGCGCCGGTGATGAGGACGACAGGATGTTTCGAATCGGACATGACAGGCGGCTCCGTGATGGGCGGATCGGCGCGCGACGTCACGGCGGCGAACCGCAGGGGGACGACAGGAAAGCAGGAGGATAAAGCGAACGAGGCCGGCGCGGCGCCGGCCTCGCGGGATCGGATCGAAGCGGGCTCAGGGCGCGTCGGCCACCGGCGTCCACTTGTCGCGCAGCGGCGGCACGTAGCGGCGCAACTGATCGAGCATGCCGTCGGCCGTGGCGTCGACGCACAGCGATTCGACGTAGGTGTTGGCCATGAAACCCTCGTCCACCGTATGACGCAGCATCGCGACCAGCGGATCGTAGAAGCCCTCGACGTTCAGCAGCGCCACCGGCTTGCGGTGATAGCCGAGCTGCGCCCAGGTATAGACCTCGAAGAATTCCTCGAGCGTGCCCGCGCCGCCCGGCATCGCGACGAACGCATCGCTGAGGTCGGCCATCATCTTCTTGCGGTGATGCATGTCGGGCACCACGTGCAATTCGGTCAGGCCGACGTGGCCGACTTCCTTGTCGAGCAGCAGCTTCGGGATCACGCCGACCGCACGGCCGCCGGCGGCCAGCACCGCATCGGCGACGATCCCCATCAGGCCGACCCGGCCGCCGCCGTACACGAGCGTCAGATCGGCGTCGGCCAGCGCCCGGCCGAACCCGCGCGCCGCCTCGGCATATACCGGGCGCACGCCCGGCGACGAACCGCAATACACGCACACCGATTTCATGATTTCACTTCCTTCGGTGCGCCGCGCGGCGGCAGGAAATCGTGGAACTCGCGCTTGGGCAGCTTGCCCGACACCAGATCGTCGAAGATCTGCCGTGAGCGGCCGCGCAGATACGGCGCCATCACCGAGATCACGTGCATGCTGACCTGATGGAGTTCGTCGCGGATCGCATCCTGATCGTTGTATTTGCGCGGATGCATGACGTACTGATACGAGAGCCAGTAGGTGGAGATCACGCCCATGTTGGTGGCGATCACGTCGATTTCGGCTGGCGTGGCCACCAGTTCGTCGTCGGACACCAGCAGATCGCACATGTCGTGCGCAAAGCGCACCTTGTGGCTGATGATCTGCTTGAAGTGGGTTTCGAGCGTGCGGTTGCGGGCGAGCAGGTCGTTCAGGTCGCGATACAGGAACCGGTAGGTCCACATGAAATCGGCCATGTATTGCAGGTACGACCAGGTTTCGTCGATGGTCGGACGGTGATCTTCGGGAAAGCGCAGTCGCCGTTCGATCTGCTGCTCGAACTGGGCGAAGATGCTGTTGATGATGTCGTCCTTGTTGCGGAAATGGTAGTACAGGTTGCCTGGACTGATTTCCATTTCCTCGGCGATCGTGGTGGTGGTGACGTTCGGTTCGCCGATTTCGTTGAACAGCTTCAACGACAGCTCGAGGATCCGTTCACGCGTGCGGCGGGGAGGTTTCGCTTCCATGTGTCGTCCGGCCCTGAATGTGCCGGACGAGCGGGCGCGGCATGAGGATGCGGCGGCTTCGTCCGGCTCGGGTTAGCTTGTCTTTCGAGACTATCGGACGATTATAAACGGTC
>NZ_BAAILN010000148.1:48732-52796 GCF_054589155.1 Burkholderia sp. 3C | reverse complement strand
CGTATTTCGTAGCACCACTGGAACAATGGCAAATTTCCGCGCCGATCGTTGGTCGATCGGCGCGGTTGACAGGGTGCGAACGCCGGTATCAGTGGCCGGTCCAGCGCTTCACGAGCGGCCAGAGGATGAAGCCCCAGGTCGCGAGGCAGGCCACCAGCGCGACCGTCACGGCCGCGCTGCCGAGATCCTTGGCGCGCTTCGACAGCTCGTGGCGCTCCAGCGAAATGCGGTCGATCGCGGCTTCCACGCTGGAGTTCAGCAGTTCGACGATCAATACCAACAGCACCGAACCGATCAGCAGCGCGTGCGATACCGCATCGACCGGCATGAACAGGCCAAGCGGAACGAGGATCGCCGCGAGCGTCAATTCCTGACGAAACGCGCTCTCTTCGCGGATCGCCACCTGGAAGCCGTTGACCGAATGCTTGAGCGCGTACCAGGCGCGCGTCAGTCCGCGATTGCCCTTGTACGGATTCGGCGGCAGCGGCGCGAGCGGGTCGTCGGTGCCGAGCGGCTCGTGCGCGTCGCTGCCGTCATGCGCATCGTGGGAATCGTTATCGGCATGCGGATCGCGTGCCGCGGCGGCCGCGTTCAACGCGGGGCGCCGCAGCGGCGACGGTGACGGAGCGGGCGCTTTCGCGCGCATGGCAGGTTTCAAACGGCTGCGCCTTCAGGTTGGGGGCTGGCGGGTTTTTGCAGCGGCTTCAGGTGCGAGGCGAACTGTTCGGACGCGGCGCGCCACGAGAAGCGCTCGGCCCAGGCGCGCGCGGTTTCGCGATCGATCTTCAGCGCATCGAGGCAGGCCTCGCGCAGATCCTCGTTCATCGCACCGGCAGCGCCGCCGCCGAGCACGTCGACCGGGCCCGTGACCGGGTACGCGGCCACCGGCGTGCCGCAGGCCAGCGCTTCGAGCAGCACCAGCCCGAACGTATCGGTCTTGCTGGGGAACACGAACACATCGGCCGCCGCATAAACCTTGGCGAGCTCCGCCTGCGACAGCACGCCAAGATAATTCGCCTCAGGATAGCGTGATTTCAGTTCGGCAAGCGCAGGGCCTTCGCCCGCCACCCATTTCGAGCCGGGCAGGTCGAGCTTCAGGAACGCCTCGACGTTCTTCTCGATCGCCACGCGCCCCACGTACAGGAAGATCGGGCGCGCCGTGTTCAGCACCTTCGATTCCTTCGGCTCGAAGATGTCGAGATCGACGCCGCGCGTCCACAGCACCACGTTGGTAAAGCCGAACGCTTCGAGATCCTGCTTGACCACCGGCGTCGGCGCCATCACGGCGAGCGACGCGCCGTGGAACCAGCGCAGGAAGCGGTAGGTGGCCGACAGCGGAAAGCCGAAGCGCGCCTGCACGTATTCCGGAAAGCGCGTGTGATAGGCGGTCGTGAACGGCAGCTTGTGGGCGCGCGCATAGCGGCGCGCGGCCATGCCGAGCGGGCCTTCGGTGGCGATGTGCAGCGCGTCCGGGGCGAACGCGTCGACGCGCGCGCGCAGCTTGCCGTACGGGAACAGCGACAGGCGGATCTCGGGATACGTCGGGCACGGGATGGTGCGGAATTCGAGCGGCGTCAGCAATTCGACCTGGTGGCCGAGCGCCGTCAGTTCGCGCGAGGTGCTCTTCAAGGTGCGCACGACGCCGTTGACTTGCGGTTCCCATGCATCGGTGACGATCATGATCTTCATGCTGGCAGTCCTGTAGGGTGCGGGATGCGGCGAGGCAGGGGGCTCACGCGGTGGCTTTGGCCTTGCGCGAGGTGGTGACGGGCGGCGATTGCATCACCGTCCAGTAGACGATCTTCAACTCGCCTTCCATCGTTTCGACGAGCGCGGACAGGCTTTCGACCCAGTCGCCGTCGTTGCAATACAGCACGCCGTCGATGTCGCGGATCTCGGCCTTGTGGATGTGCCCGCAGACCACGCCGTCGCAGCCGCGGCGGCGCGCTTCGTCGGTCATCGCGTTCTCGAACGACGAGATGAAGTTCACGGCGTTCTTGACCTGGTGCTTCAGGTATTGCGACAGCGACCAGTACTGGAAGCCGAGCCGGCTGCGCACGCGGTTGAACCAGCGGTTCAGCAGCAGGATCAGCGTGTAGGCGCTGTCGCCGAGATAGGCGAGCCATTTGGCGTGCTGGATCACGCCGTCGAACAGGTCGCCGTGGACGATCCACAGGCGCTTGCCGGCCAGCGTGGTGTGGAACGCCTCGCCGCGCACCTGGATCTCGCCGAACGCGAGGTCGCAGAACTGGCGCGCCGCTTCGTCGTGATTGCCGGGGATATACACGACCTGGGTGCCCTTGCGCGCCTTGCGCATGATCTTCTGCACCACGTCGTTGTGCGCCTGCGGCCAGTACCAGCCCTTCTTCAGTTGCCAGCCGTCGATGATGTCGCCGACCAGGTACAGGTATTCGGAATCGTTGTGACGCAGGAAATCGAGCAGGTAGTTCGCTTGGCAGCCGCTCGTGCCCAGGTGGATGTCCGAGATCCAGATCGTGCGGTAGCGGTTCGCCGGGCCATCGGCGTCTTCCTGGTGGCCGGAGGCGGCCGACCATGGCGGCGATTCGACCGGGGAGTCGTCGTCGGCCGCGCCGGAGAGGAAGGCCGCGGCCGTCGCGCGTGCGCCGGCCGGATCTTGGAAGAAGGTAGTCGCGGACGTTTTGAGGCCCATGCATGACTCGCGCCGTGTTGGATAACCGGCATTGCGCCATGCGTCGATGACTTCGCCGTGACAGTCACGGGATGTTCTTATTACGGTCGGTCGGCGGTGCAAACCTCGCCTCGGCGCGGCCCGCGCGGCGCGTAGGGCGAGCGTGGCCGCGAGGCGGGCGGCCGGCGAAAAAGGCCGTCGGGTGCGTGATGCATCTTTGCGACAGTCGTGCGCGCCAAGGCCGATTGGTCGGACGATTGAAGCCGGTAAGGGTTGGGAGCGGCGGGGAGGTGGGCGATGCGCGAAGTCGGCGCCGGAATCAGCGCGGCACGAACACGATGCGGGTGCCCGCCAGCCGGTCGTGCGGGAACTGCCGGGCCGGATCGAGGCGCGCGGTAAGCGCCCACAGCACGATCCAGGCGGCCGTGATGGCCAGCGTGACGGGCACGGCGAAGCCCGCCAGCGGATGGAGCGCGAGCGGCGGCAGGAACCAGAGCCAGCCGAGCAGGTAGCGGAACACGGCGCGCGGCACCGTCAGCGGCGTGCCGTGCGCGGTGACCAGACGCAGCCGCCAGGTCTTCATCGGCAAGGTCTGGCCGCCGTGAGTCCAGAACCAGACGAAATACGCGCCGACCACGACGGCGATCCACATGGCGAGCAGTTGGTGATGGACGAGGCCGTTGCGCTGCTGGAGCACGAGCGCGAAGGCGAGCGCGGCGAAAAACACGATGCCGAACAGCAGCACGCCTTCGTAGACGAGCGCGGCGAGACGGCGGCCCACGCTCGGACGGGCGCCGGCTGCATCCATGGCGGGTGCGGCCGGCGCGGCGCTCACGATCCCTTGAAGATCGACGGCGCGTCGGCCGGCGAGACGGGCACTGGCGCGGGCGGCTGCTGGGTGCCCGAGGCGGCTGCGGTCGGCATGGCGGCGCTGGCCGTCGCACCCGGCTCGGCGGCCGGAGCGATCGGCGTCAGCGGCGCGTTGGCCGGATGATCGTGCGCGTTGACGAGGCGATTGATGTCGCGGTCGCTCTTGCCCGACGGCGGCGCGCTGACCACGGTGCGGCGATGGCGCTCCGCCGCGGCCAGCCGGGCCTTCTGCTCGGGCGTCAGCTTCTGGTAATCCTTCCAGGCGCGCTCGCGCGCTTGCGCGGAGAGATCCTTCGACACCTGATAGTTTTCACGCGCGACGCGCCGCTCTTCCTGCGTGAGGTTGGCCCATTGGGTCATCCGTTCATGCAGGCGTTTTTGCTCTTCGGCCGACATCTTCGGGTAACGCGCGGCGATTTTGAGCCAACGGCGCTTGCGTGCGTCGCTGAAGCTGTCCCACAGGCGCCCGACCGGGGCCAGCGCCTCATGCTGCTGCGGCGACAGCCGCGCCCACGACAGCGGGTTCGCGGCGGGGGCCAGCGTG
>NZ_BAAILN010000148.1:33559-48628 GCF_054589155.1 Burkholderia sp. 3C | reverse complement strand
TCGGCAGCGACAGGCTGACGACCGGCTGGGTCGCCGCCGGCGCGCTGGTGGCGGTTGCGGCCGCGGCCGCCGCGGGGCCGGCGGCTGCAGCCGGTTGATCATCGAAACGCGTGTAGGTGGCCGCGTAAGCAACCACGAGCGCGATCGCGCTCCCGAAAAATATCGCCAGTCCGCGTTTGTGAATCACCCCGTGCGTCCTTGTGTATCTGGTTGCGCTCAGCGCGTGTGCGACAAATAGGCGTTGAACCCGTGGTCGAGGTACGCATTGAGCGGCAGGTCATCGTTCAGCATGGCAGCGTCGATGTCGGCCAGTTCCGCCGTATGCTCCAGATTTTCCCAGTACGCGATGCCGACGATGCCGGCCAGCAGCACCAGCAGCGGCACGGCGCGCACCAGCCGGCGAGCGAGCGAGGCCGGCGGCCGGGCGGCCGGGCCGGGCAGCAGGCCGAAGCCGCCTGCCATGTTGCCCGCGAGCGCCGGCACCAGCACGATGCCGGGGTCGGGTTTCTTGCGCGCGAGCGCGGCTCGCCGCGCCACGGCCAGGCGGTCGGTGGCGGACGGGGGCAGATCCGCTGCGCGCTCGTCCAGTGCGCGGCGGATCTTCAGGGCAAATTCGAATTCTTTCTGTTCGGGAGCGAAGCTCATAGCGTGATTCCTTTGGCCTTGAGCGCTTGTGCCAATGCGTGCGTGGCCCGTGAGCAGTGCGTCTTGACGCTGCCTTCGGAACAACCCATGGCGGCGGCTGTTTCGGCAACATCCATATCCTCCCAATAACGCATCAGGAAGGCTTCCCGTTGACGTGCCGGAAGCTTGCGGATTTCGGCGTCGATCAGCGTGAGCACCTGCTCCCGTTCGAGGCGGGTTTCGCTGCTTTCGATACCGTTGCCATTGTCGGCCGTGTCGAGCGTTTCGAGCGGGTCGAAATCCTCGTCGTCGCCGCTGCCGAGCGACGAGAAGAGGCTGACCCAGGTGTTGCGGACCTTTTGGCGGCGGAAGTAATCGTGGATCGCGTTCTGCAGGATCCGCTGAAACAGCAGGGGCAGTTCGGCAGGGGGACGGTCGCCGTACTTCTCCGCAAGCCGGATCATCGCGTCCTGCACGATGTCGAGCGATGCGTCGTCGTCGCGCACGGCGTAGGCGGCCTGCTTGAACGCGCGCCGTTCGACGCTCGTCAGAAAATCGGCGAGTTCCTTGTCTGATGCCATTCCGGGAAAAGGTCTGCGCTCGAAGGGGCGGTAGGACGAAAAATTTCGTAAACGGGGCGGATGCTAACAAATTTTCGTGCCGGCCGGCACCTCACGTGGCGTCGCAGCAGCAGGCGAGGGTGCCTGCACGGCGGTGCTCGCCGGGCCGCTCGCCACACTCGGGATTTTTTTCTTGACCACTTGACGCCGACACTATATCGTCGCTGGTTCGCAATATAAGTGATGGTCTCAATTGAAGTTGGCCCAAGAAGCCAGCTTGTCAACTGGACGCGCCGCTTGAACCCGGATCACAAGTTCGGCAGAGAGCACCCGATCAATTTTTTTCCGAAAATTCGAAAGGTCGATATGAACATGCCCAGCGCGGAATTCTCCACGTCGGAACCCATTCCAGCCCCGTCGAGCGACTCGATCGGCGCCACCGTGCTCATGCAGGCACTGGCCGACGAGAACGTCGAATTCATCTGGGGCTACCCCGGCGGCTCGGTTCTCTACATCTACGACGAACTCTACAAGCAGGAAAAGATCCAGCACGTGCTCGTGCGCCACGAACAGGCGGCAGTGCACGCGGCGGATGCGTATGCGCGTTCGACGGGCAACGTCGGCGTGTGTCTCGTCACGTCCGGCCCGGGCGTCACGAATGCCGTCACCGGTATCGCCACCGCCTACATGGATTCGATCCCGCTCGTGGTGATCAGCGGGCAGGTGCCCACCGGCGCAATCGGCCTGGACGCGTTCCAGGAATGCGACACGGTCGGTATCACGCGCCCCTGCGTCAAACACAATTTCCTCGTGAAGGACGTGCGCGACCTGGCCGAAACGGTCAAGAAGGCGTTCTTCATCGCACGTACCGGCCGGCCCGGCCCGGTGTTGATCGACATTCCGAAGGACGTGTCGAAAACGCCGTGCGAGTACGTGCCGGTCAAGAGCGTGTCGCTGCGCTCGTACAACCCGGTCACCAAGGGCCATTCGGGCCAGATCCGCAAGGCCGTCTCGCTGCTGCTGTCGGCCAAGCGTCCGTATATCTATACGGGCGGCGGCATCATCCTGGCCGATGCGGCGCGCGAGCTGAACCAGTTCGCCGACCTGCTCGGCTACCCGGTCACGAATACGCTGATGGGCCTGGGCGGTTATCGCGCTTCCGATTCGAAGTTCCTCGGCATGCTCGGCATGCACGGTACCTACGAAGCGAACATGGCGATGCAGCACTGCGACGTGCTGATCGCGATCGGCGCGCGTTTCGACGACCGCGTGATCGGCGATCCGGCGCACTTCGCGTCGCGCCCGCGCAAGATCGTCCATATCGACATCGATCCGTCGTCGATCAGCAAGCGCGTCAAGGTCGATATCCCGATCGTCGGTGACGTCAAGGAAGTGCTGAAGGAACTGATCGAGCAATTGCAGACGGCCGAGCATGGCCCCGACACCGAAGCGCTCGCGCAATGGTGGAAGGACATCGAGGGCTGGCGCTCGAAGGATTGCCTGAAGTTCGACCGCGAAAGCGAAATCATCAAGCCGCAGCATGTGGTCGAGACGCTGTGGAAGCTGACCAAGGGCGAAGCGTTCGTGTGCTCGGACGTCGGCCAGCACCAGATGTGGGCCGCGCAGTTCTACCGCTTCGACAAGCCGCGCCGCTGGATCAACTCGGGCGGTCTCGGCACGATGGGCTTCGGCCTGCCGGCCGCGATGGGCGTCAAGATGGCCCACCCCGACGACGACGTGGTGTGCATCACGGGCGAAGGCTCGATCCAGATGTGCATCCAGGAGCTGTCGACCTGCAAGCAGTACGACACGCCCGTCAAGATCATCTCGCTCAACAACCGCTACCTCGGCATGGTTCGCCAGTGGCAGCAGATCGAATACAGCAAGCGCTATTCCCATTCCTATATGGATGCGCTGCCCGATTTCGTGAAGCTCGCCGAAGCGTTCGGCCACGTCGGGATGCGGATCGAAAAATCGTCCGATGTGGAGCCGGCGCTGAAGGAAGCGCTGCGTCTGAAGGATCGCACCGTGTTTCTCGACTTCCAGACCGATCCGACCGAGAACGTCTGGCCGATGGTTCAGGCCGGCAAGGGCATCACCGAGATGCTGCTCGGATCGGAAGATCTGTAACGGCGCGTTGGTGCGTCGCGCCCCGTGCTCCCGCTTCCATGAAGAGCGGGCGGCGCCGGGCGGCGCACAACGTGCATTCGAACTGGATTAGTCGAGATCTCATCGGGAAGAAGCGAACATGCGACACATCATTTCCGTGCTGCTGGAAAACGAACCGGGCGCGCTTTCGCGCGTGGTCGGCCTGTTCTCGGCACGTGGCTACAACATTGAAACCTTGACGGTGGCGCCGACCGAAGACAATTCGCTGTCGCGTCTGACCATCGTATCCATCGGCTCCGACGACGTGATCGAACAGATCACGAAGCATCTGAACCGCCTGATCGAGGTGGTGAAGGTCGTGGACCTGACCGACGGCGCGCATATCGAGCGCGAGTTGATGCTGATCAAGGTGCGGGCAGTAGGCAAGGAACGCGAAGAAATGAAGCGGATGGCGGATATTTTCCGTGGCCGCATCATCGACGTGACCGAAAAGACCTACACCATTGAATTGACGGGCGCGAGCGACAAGCTCGACGCATTCATCCAGGGGCTGGACGCCGGCGCGATTCTCGAAACCGTGCGGACCGGCAGCTCGGGCATCGGTCGCGGCGAGCGCATCCTGAAGGTTTGACGCCGCCGTATCGAACGGAGCCGGGTGCGCCGTCATGCCCCGGTAGCAGTACCCATTGAACGAACTCACTGAATTTGCGAAGGAATGATCATGAAAGTTTTCTACGACAAGGACGCTGACCTCTCCCTCATCAAGGGCAAGCAAGTCACGATCATCGGTTATGGCTCGCAAGGCCATGCTCACGCGCTGAACCTGAAGGAAAGCGGCGTGAATGTGACGGTCGGCCTGCGCAAGAATGGCGCGTCGTGGAGCAAGGCCGAGAACGCTGGCCTGACGGTCAAGGAAGTCGCCGAAGCGGTGAAGGGCGCCGACGTCGTCATGATGCTGCTGCCGGACGAGCAGATCGCCGAGGTGTACGCGAACGAAGTGCACGCCAACGCCAAGCAAGGCGCCGCGCTGGCCTTCGCACACGGCTTCAACGTCCACTACGGCCAGGTGATCCCGCGCGCCGACCTCGACGTGATCATGATCGCGCCGAAGGCACCGGGCCACACGGTTCGCGGCACGTACTCGCAAGGTGGCGGCGTGCCGCACCTGATCGCCGTTCACCAGGACAAGTCGGGCGCAGCGCGCGACGTCGCGCTGTCGTACGCGGCAGCGAACGGCGGCGGCCGTGCCGGCATCATCGAAACGAACTTCCGCGAAGAAACCGAAACCGATCTGTTCGGCGAACAAGCCGTGCTGTGCGGCGGTACGGTCGACCTGATCAAGGCCGGTTTCGAAACGCTGGTCGAAGCCGGTTACGCGCCGGAAATGGCCTACTTCGAGTGCCTGCACGAACTGAAGCTGATCGTCGACCTGATCTACGAAGGCGGCATCGCGAACATGAACTACTCGATCTCGAACAACGCCGAGTACGGTGAATACGTGACGGGCCCGCGCATCGTCACGGAAGAAACCAAGAAGGCGATGAAGGCTGTCCTGACGGACATCCAGACGGGCGAGTACGCCAAGAGCTTCATCCTCGAAAACAAGGCAGGCGCACCGACGCTGCAATCGCGCCGCCGCCTGACGGCCGAGCACCAGATCGAGCAAGTCGGCTCGAAGCTGCGCGCGATGATGCCGTGGATCGCGAAGAACAAGCTGGTCGACCAGTCGAAGAACTAAGCATTCGCCGAATGACGGCCCCGGTTTTCGGGGTCCGCTCCGAAAAGCCGCCCGAAGGCCGCAGTGCCGAGGGCGGCTTTTGTTATGCTACGGGCTTTGCTATTCACCGAACGTCACCATGAACTACCCTCATCCGATCATTGCGCGCGAAGGCTGGCCGTTCATCGCGATCGCTGCCGTCGTCGCGCTGCTGATCCATGCAGTCGCCGGGTTTGGCCTTGCCTGGCCGTTCTGGCTGCTGCTCGCTTTCGTGGTGCAGTTCTTCCGCGACCCGGCGCGCCCGATTCCCACCCAGGCCAACGCCGTGCTGTGCCCCGCCGACGGCCGCATCGTTGCGGTGGAAACCGCGCACGACCCGTACGCGAACCGCGAAGCGCTGAAGATCAGCGTGTTCATGAACGTGTTCAACGTGCACTCGCAGCGCTCGCCCGTGGATGGCGCGATCACCAAGGTCGAGTATTTCCCCGGCGCGTTCCTGAACGCGGCGATCGACAAGGCCTCCACCGAGAACGAGCGCAATGCGGTCGTGATCCACACCGGCAGCAACCATATCGTCACCTCGGTGCAGATCGCCGGCCTCGTGGCGCGGCGCATTCTTTGCTACGTGCGCAGCGGCGAGCCGCTCACGCGCGGCCAGCGCTACGGCTTCATCCGCTTCGGTTCGCGCGTGGACGTGTATCTGCCGGTCGGCAGCCGCGCGCGCGTGACGATCGGTGAAAAGGTCTCCGCATCGTCGACGATTCTTGCTGAATTGCCGCAGTAAGCGGCAGGAGGCTCGATGGCAGCATTCAAACCCCGCCGGCCGCGCAACGGCAAATCCCTGCCGCGCTCGTTCCGGCACAACAAGGTGATCGGCACCGATGCGGGCGCCGAACCGCGCCGCGCCGCGCGCCAGCAGTTCCTGCGCACGCGCGGCATTTATCTGCTGCCGAACGCGTTCACCACGGCTGCGCTGTTCTGCGGCTTCTTCGCCGTCGTGCAGGCGATGAACGTACGCTTCGAGATCGCCGCGATCGCGATCTTCGTGGCGATGGTGCTCGACGGCATGGACGGCCGCGTCGCCCGCATGACGCATACCCAAAGCGCGTTCGGCGAGCAGTTCGACAGCCTGTCCGACATGGTCTCGTTCGGCGTCGCGCCGGCGCTCGTGATGTACGAGTGGGTGCTCAAGGATCTCGGCCGTTGGGGCTGGCTCGCCGCGTTCGTCTACTGTTCGGGCGCCGCGCTGCGGCTCGCGCGTTTCAACACCAATATCGGTTCGGTCGACAAGCGCTTCTTCCAGGGGCTGCCGAGCCCGGCCGCCGCGGCGCTGATCGCCGGCTTCGTCTGGCTGGCGACCGACAACCGCGTGCCGCTCAAGCTGGGCTGGCTGCCGTGGGTGGCGTTCGTGCTGACGATCTACGCGGGCGTGACGATGGTGTCGAACGCGCCGTTCTACAGCGGCAAGGCGCTCGACGTGCGGCACCGCGTGCCGTTCGCGGCGATCCTGCTGGTGGTGGTGGCCTTCGTGTTGGTGTCGTCCGATCCGCCGCTGATGCTGTTCGGGCTGTTCGTGCTCTACGGGCTGTCCGGTTATGTGTTCTGGGGCTACATGGCGATCCGCGGCCGGGCCAATCCGGCCAGATCGTCGCAGCGCGAGCACTGAGGCCGATTTCGCTGCCTTGCACCCGGCGCAGTGCATCGCAAGAACGGCGACCTTCATCGGGTCGCCGTTTTTTATGGGCCCGGCCGGCCCGGTGCGCGGCCCGATTGCACGCCTGCCCGAATGCCGCTATATTCACCGCCATGACCGCATTTTCCCGCCTCTCCCGCCTCTCCCGCCTTCAAGCCGGTGCGCCCCTACGCGCACTAGCGCTAGCGCGCCTGCCGCGCTGATCGGTTTCGCCCTCCGTCAAGCCTCGTCTGTTGTAGAGCGTCGCCAGCGGTGGCGCGAACTCCATCGTTTTCTGGTTCACCTACAAAATCCCCCTGGAGCCTCCCCATGACAGACAAGCTGATCATTTTCGACACGACCTTGCGTGACGGCGAACAATCGCCTGGTGCGTCGATGACGAAGGAAGAAAAAATCCGTATCGCCAAGCAGCTCGAACGGATGAAGGTCGACGTGATCGAAGCCGGCTTCGCGGCCAGCTCGAACGGCGATTTCGATGCGATCCACACGATCGCGGGGCTCGTGAAGGACAGCACGATCTGCTCGCTGGCGCGAGCCAACGACAAGGACATCCAGCGTGCCGCCGATGCACTGAAGCCGGCCAACAGCTTCCGGATCCACACCTTCATCGCCACCTCGCCGCTGCACATGGAGAAGAAGCTCCGGATGACGCCGGATCAGGTGTTCGAGCAGGCGCGCCTGGCCGTGCGTTTCGCGCGCAAGTTCACCGACAACGTCGAGTTCTCGCCCGAAGACGGCAGCCGCTCGGACATGGATTTCCTGTGCCGCGTGCTGGAAGCCGTGATCGCCGAAGGCGCGACCACCATCAACATCGCCGACACGGTCGGCTACGGTGTGCCGGAGCTGTACGGCAACCTGGTCAAGACGTTGCGCGAGCGCATTCCGAATTCGGACAAGGCCGTGTTCTCGGTGCATTGCCACAACGATCTGGGCATGGCCGTGGCGAACTCGCTGGCTGGTGTGCAGATCGGCGGCGCGCGTCAGGTCGAGTGCACGATCAACGGTCTCGGCGAGCGGGCGGGCAATACCTCGCTTGAGGAAATCGTCATGGCCCTGAAGACGCGCAAGGATTACTTCGGCCTCGACGTCGGCCTCGACACCACGCAGATCGTGCCGGCGTCGAAGCTCGTCTCGCAGATCACCGGTTTCGTCGTGCAGCCGAACAAGGCCGTGGTCGGCGCCAACGCGTTCGCGCACGCCTCGGGCATTCACCAGGACGGCGTGCTGAAGGCGCGCGACACCTATGAAATCATGCGCGCGGAAGACGTGGGCTGGAGCGCGAACAAGATCGTGCTCGGCAAGCTCTCGGGCCGCAACGCCTTCAAGCAGCGCTTGCAGGAACTGGGCGTCGCGCTCGACAGCGAAACCGAACTGAACGCCGCGTTCACGCGCTTCAAGGATCTGGCCGACCGCAAGGCGGAGATTTTCGACGAGGACATCATCGCGATCGTCTCGGAAGAAGCCGCCGTGGTCGAGCGCGAGCACTACAAGTTCGTGTCGCTGTCGCAGCGCTCGGAAACGGGCGAGCAGCCGCACGCGAAGGTCGTGTTCTCGGTGGCCGGCGGCGAAGTGACGGGCGAGGCGCATGGCAACGGGCCGGTGGACGCGGTGCTCAACGCCATCGAAACCGAAGTCGGCAGCGGCTCCGAGTTGCTGCTGTACTCGGTCAACGCGATCACCACCGGCACGCAGGCGCAGGGCGAAGTCACGGTGCGGCTGTCGAAGAGCGGCCGAATCGTCAACGGCGTCGGCACCGATCCCGATATCGTCGCGGCCTCGGCCAAGGCCTATCTGTCGGCGCTGAACAAGCTGTATTCGGACGTCGACAAGCTCAATCCGCAACGTTCGTGATGTCGGCCTGGGCCGGCCCGCGAGGCTGGCTCAAGCCTGGACCACGCATGAAAACGCCCCGCGAGGCCTGATGGCTCGCGGGGCGTTTTTCATTGCGACGGCCGATTGCGCCGGTGCCGCGATCGATTACATGCTGCCCGGATTGCGCAGCGTCGAGAACGACCAGCGGTTGGCGTTGGCGCGCATCGGCTGCCGGTAGTCGACCAGAATTTCGCGCGCCGGCGCATCGGCGATGAATGCATCGATCAGGTCGCGCACGTCGTGGTCGATCGTGTCGGCGCGCGTGGCGTCGATGATCACGATGGCGCGGTCCGGAATCTGACGCAGGTAATGCTTGACCTGCACCTTGCCGAGAAACGAGACGTCCTTGCGGAACGTCAGCAGGTAGTGATCGTCGTGCTGCGCAAGCGTGGCCGGGCTGCGCAGGTTCGCCAGCGCCACCGCCAGCACGCTGATCACGATACCGAGCGCGATGCCGAACAGCAGGTCCACCGCGAGCACGCCCGCGATCGTCGCGACGAACGGAATGAAGGCGGCCGGCCCCTGCTTCGCGACGGCCTGGAACAGCTTCGGCTTGGCGAGCTTGAAGCCCGTGTGGATTAGGATCGCGGCGAGCGTGGCCAGCGGGATCAGGTTGATCAGCTCGGTCAGCAGGAACACGCTGACGAGCAGCAGCACGCCGTGCACCACGGCCGAGATCCGGCTTTGCGCGCCCGCATGCACGTTCACCGAGCTGCGCACGATCACCGAGGTGATCGGCAGGCCGCCGAATGCGCCGGCCACCAGGTTGCCCACGCCCTGCGCCTTCAGCTCGCGATTCGGCAGCGGCGGGCGGCGTTTCGGATCGATCTGTTCGACCGCTTCGAGCGACAGCAGCGTTTCGAGGCTGGCGACGATCGCGAGCGTGATCGCCACGCGCCAGACGTCCGGGTTCCACAACTGCGCGAAATGCGGGCCGAATTCCGCAGCCTGCAGGGCGCCCCCGAGCGAGGCCAGCGAATCGAGCGCGGGCAGGGCGACGCGGTGCTCGGCAGGCGGCGCGAAACCAGGCAACAACGTATTGAGCGCGAGCGTCGCGGCGATGCCGATCGCCACCACCACGAGCGGCGCCGGCACGTTGCGCACCAGCGCGAAGCGGCGCAGCGCGGGCAGATCCCAGGCGATCAGCAGTGCCAGCGAGGCGACCGCGATGACGGCCGCGCCGATTGCATGGGCGCTGAACGCGGCCGTACCGCCGTGCAGGCCGAGTGCGAACGGCACCTGCTTGACGATCAGCAGCAGGCCGATCGCGGCCAGCATGCCCTTGATGACGGGCGAGGGCACGTAGGCCGCCAACTGGCCCGCGCGCAGCATGCCGAGGCCGAGCTGTAACAGGCCGGACAGCACCACGGCGAGCAGGAACGCCGGAAAGCTGCCGAGCTGGGCAATGCCGTCGATGACGATCACCACCAGGCCGGCCGCAGGCCCGCTGACGGACAGCGGCGAGCCGCTCAGGAACGCGACCACCAGGCCGCCGACGATGCCCGAAATCAGGCCCGCGAACGGTTCGACGCCTGACGCGTTGGCAATGCCGAGACACAGCGGCAACGCGACGAGAAACACGACGGTGCCGGCGACGAAGTCGCGCGGGAACGTGGAGAAGACGTTGCGTAGATTCATGATGGGGATCGGATGGGAGAGCGAGAGGGCGGGCGCGCGGGCCGGGGCGAGAACCCGGCCGCGCCGGATTCAGGCGGCCTTCAGCGAGCCGGGATTGGCGAATTCGGTGGGTTCGATGGCTTGGGCCGACGTGGTGTCCGACGGCTCGTAGCCCGACGACAACACGTTCAGCAGGCCGTCCGACAACGAGAAGATCCAGCCGTGCACGAGCGGCGCGGACGTGCTGTCGCGCACGATAGGGTGTTCGCGCAGGCGTTGCACTTGCTCCAGCACGTTCAGTTCGGCGAGCCGGTTCGCGGCCGTATCGGCCGGCAGGGCATCGAGCGAACTGCGGTGGCGCGCCGCCAACGCGCAGAGCGGCGCGATGCGGCGCGCGACGTGCGGCAGATCGGCCGGCGGCGGCAGCAGCGAGGCGCGCACACCGCCGCAGCCGTAGTGGCCGCAAACGATCACGTGATCCACCTTGAGCACGCGCACCGCGTATTCGAGCACGCTGACGCTGTTGTCGTCGTCGGGATGGAACAGGTTGGCGATGTTGCGGTGGACGAACAACTCGCCCGGCGCACTGTGCGTGATCGATTCGGCGGGCACGCGGCTGTCGGAGCAGCCGAGCCACAGCACGCGGGGGTTTTGTCCCTGCGACAACGCATCGAAGAAGCCGGGTACGCGCTCGGCGGTTTCCCGCGCCCAGGCGACGTTGGCGGCGAGCAGGCTTTTGGCGTGATTCATCAGGAATCCTATTCAAATAGGCAAGATATGAACGGTGCGGGAGGCAACACGTTCGGCCGCGCTCTCCAAGTTGAAAGCTAGTTGGAAGGAATGTTAGGGGTTTATCTGGATGCGAGGCGGGGCTGAAACATTCTGTTTCAAATTACGGAAATGCGAATACGCTTTGCACCATTTTGGAAAAGAAATGGCTGATGGATGGTGCAGGGCATATCGATGAAAGTGCCGCCCATCAAGGAATGTGAGCGGAAAAAGCTACGAATCAGTTTGATAACTTAAAGATTATTTTTCCGATTTCATTGCGATATGAAGGAATCAATAAAAAAGGCCATTTCGCCGGTTGGCTGAAATGGCCTGAATCGATCCTGTCGAGAATGACAGTATTTTGAAAGATTATGGGTGCCGCTCAGAACGCCGCGCGACGGTCGGGATCGTGCAGCGGATCGGGTGTCTTCTGCGTGAGGCGCAGGATGCCCTGGTCGTCGAAATAGAAGCTGTACAACATGTACCAGACGTTGTCCTCGAGATAGCGGTACGTCCACACTTCGCGCTTCATCAGCGGGAAGTACGCGGTTTCCTCGGGGCGGCCGAAATTGACCAGCACGTCGGCCTTCTTCCACTTGCCGATCTCGGCGCGATAGAACTCGTTCGGTTGCAGCACCTGGCGCATGCTGCGCACCTTGCCGGCCGCGTCGACGTCGGCGGCGGTGGTGGTCTCGCCCATCGGCTGGGTCGGCCACATCAGGCGCTTGCCGCCGTCGGGCAGGTCGTAGATCTCGCCCGGCGGACCGAGCCGGGCGATCAGCGCCGACTGATCTTCTCCCGCCTGATAGCGCTGCCACGGTTGCGCGCAGCCGGCCAGCAGGGTGGCCGCCACGGCAAGCAGTACGGGAAGTCGTCGAAACATGCGGGTCTCCGTCGGATGCGATGCGCTGTTGTATCACCGCTCGGGTATCAAGTCACGCGCCGCGCGCGTGAGCCTGGCGTGCGGCTCCGGTATGATTCGGGTCCTGAATTCGGCTTGTAAGGAACGCCACGCCGGTTCCGATGGAAGCGCCTCGCTGCCGCCTGCATGGCGTTCATGCCGGTTACCCTGCGCGGGCAGGATCGCGTTGCGGAGCCGGTGTGATCGCGCTGATTGATCGAGCGCAGGTTCGGCCCGCTGGCGATGCCGGGCACCGCGATCATGCGCTTCGACAATGCCGACCCTGGTTTCCAACCCGCGCTGGCGTTGCCGGCGGCGCTCATCGAACGGCCATCGGCGGCATTCCGAACGGCGCCTCCAGGCAGGCAGCTTAGGCGGGCAAATGACTTGTGCTACAATGCCCGCCGGTTGTCAATTATGACAGCCGTCACGGCACGGCCATTCTTCCGTGTCCGCCTGTTCGCTAGAAAGGAAATCACATGTCGGTTGCAGATATCAAGAAGTCGGAAGTTGTTGCTAATTTCGCGCGTGGCGCCAACGACACGGGTTCGCCCGAAGTTCAAGTTGCGCTGCTGACCGCGCGCATCATCGAGCTGACGGGTCACTTCAAGTCGCACGCGAAGGATCACCACAGCCGCCGCGGCCTGCTGCGCATGGTGAGCCGCCGCCGCAAGCTGCTCGACTACCTGAAGGGCAAGGATGCCGACCGCTATCGCGCGCTGATCGAGAAGCTGGGTCTGCGTAAGTAAGCGGGGCGACGTTCGCCTCTCGCAAATGCCTGTGTCAGTCCGCTGATACAGGCATTTTGTTTTTCAGCGGTACGTCACGATTCGCCGTTGTCTGTACCGAGGGCGCCCGTCCGGAATCCGGACGCGCCGCCCGCCGGCCTGGTCGCCGGGTGGAGCTTTGTGTCATTCCAGTGCGGCGGTTGCCGTCACGCGCCAGTCCCGCCCTGGAATGGCATAAAAAACACACCTCCTTCCCGTCATGCCGGGCCGCACCGCCGCCGCGCACGCGGTTCGCAATCTCGCGCGGCGCATGCCATCAATGAACAAATCAAGGATCGACCATGTCTCTGTTCAACAAAGTCGTGAAGGAATTCCAGTGGGGCCAGCACAAGGTTCGTCTTGAAACGGGCGAAGTCGCCCGTCAGGCGAGCGGCGCCGTGATCGTCGACGTCGAAGACACCGTGGTGCTGGCGACCGTCGTGGGCGCCAAGTCGGCCAAGCCGGGCCAGGATTTCTTCCCGCTGACCGTCGACTACCTCGAAAAAACCTATTCCGCCGGCAAGATCCCGGGCGGCTTCTTCCGCCGTGAAGGCCGTCCGTCGGAGCACGAGACGCTGACCTCGCGCCTGATCGACCGCCCGCTGCGCCCGCTGTTCCCGGAAGGCTTCTACAACGAAGTCCAGGTCGTGATCCACGTTCTGTCGATCAACCCGGAAGTGCCGGCCGATATCCCCGCGCTGATCGGCGCGTCGGCTGCGCTGGCCGTGTCGGGCCTGCCGTTCAACGGCCCGGTCGGCGCCGCGCGCGTGGCCTACATCAATGAGCAGTACGTCCTGAACCCGACGCGCGAGCAACTGAAGGCGTCGAACCTGGATCTGGTCGTCGCCGGTACGGAACGCGCCGTGCTGATGGTCGAATCGGAAGCCGATCAACTGCCGGAAGACGTGATGCTCGGCGCCGTGGTGTTCGGTCACGAACAGATGCAAACGGCGATCGATGCGATCCACGAACTGGTGCGCGAAGGCGGCAAGCCCGAGTGGAACTGGCAGCCGGCGCCGAAGGACGAGGCACTGATCGCCTCCGTCACGGCAGCGGCGCAAGGCGACCTGCTGGCCGCCTACCAGATCCGCGACAAGCAAGCCCGTTCGGCCAAGCTGAAGGAAGTCTACGCCGCCACCTCGGCCAAGCTCGAAGCCGAAGCGACCGCAGCCGGCACGACGGCGGCCGACAAGGCCACGGTCGGCAACGTGCTGTTCGACATCGAAGCGAAGATCGTCCGTTCGCAGATCCTGAACGGCGAGCCGCGTATCGACGGCCGCGACACGCGCACGGTTCGCCCGATCGAAATCCGCAGCGGCGTGCTGCCGCGCACCCACGGTTCGGCGCTGTTCACGCGCGGCGAAACGCAGGCGCTGGTGGTGGCCACGCTCGGCACCAAGGGCGACGAGCAGATCATCGACGCGCTCGAAGGCGAATACCGCGAGCGCTTCATGCTTCACTACAACATGCCCCCGTTCGCCACCGGCGAAACGGGCCGCGTCGGCTCGCCGAAGCGTCGCGAAATCGGCCACGGCCGCCTCGCGAAGCGCGCGCTGGTCGCCTGCCTGCCGAGCGCCGAAGAATTCGGCTACTCGATCCGCGTCGTGTCGGAAATCACCGAATCGAACGGCTCGTCGTCGATGGCTTCGGTCTGCGGCGGCTGCCTGGCACTGATGGACGCCGGCGTGCCGATGAAGGCGCACGTCGCCGGTATCGCCATGGGCCTGATCCTCGAAGACAACAAGTTCGCGGTGCTGACCGACATCCTCGGCGATGAAGATCACCTCGGCGACATGGACTTCAAGGTGGCGGGCACGGAAGCCGGCGTGACGGCCCTGCAGATGGACATCAAGATCCAGGGCATCACGAAGGAAATCATGCAGGTCGCACTGGCCCAGGCCAAGGAAGGCCGTCTGCACATCCTCGGCAAGATGAAGGAAGCCGTGTCGGGCGTGAACACGCAGCTGTCCGAGTTCGCACCGCGCATGATCACCGTCAAGATCAACCCGGAAAAGATCCGCGACGTGATCGGCAAGGGCGGTTCGGTGATCCGCGCGCTGACCGAGGAAACGGGCACGACGATCGACATCTCCGACGACGGCGTCGTGACCATCGCGAGCACGAGCAGCGAAGGCATGGCCGAGGCGAAGAAGCGCATCGAGCAGATCACGGCTGAAATCGAAATCGGTCAGGTCTACGAAGGCGCGGTGCTCAAGCTCCTCGATTTCGGCGCGATCGTGAACCTGCTGCCGGGCAAGGATGGCCTGCTGCACATCTCGGAAATCGTCAACGAGCGTGTGAAGGACATCAACGACTACCTGAAGGAAGGCCAGGTCGTGAAGGTCAAGGTCATCCAGGTGGACGAGAAGGGCCGTGTGCGCCTGTCGGCCAAGGCACTGCTGAACGAAGCAGGGCAACCGGGCGACGCACCGCAGCAG
>NZ_BAAILN010000148.1:0-33440 GCF_054589155.1 Burkholderia sp. 3C | reverse complement strand
TTCCTGCAGGATGGACGGGCCTGCGTCGTGAATCGGCGCAGGCCCGTCCCTATCTTGGAGCGACCCAAATGAAGGCGATCGAAATCACCGAATTCGGCGCGCCCGACGTGCTCAAGCTCGTCGAGCGGCCCCGGCCCGACCCGAAACGCGGCGAGGTGCTGATCAAGGTGGCGGCATCCGGCATCAACCGGCCGGATGTCCTGCAGCGCAAGGGCGCCTATGCGCCGCCGCCCGGTGCGTCCGATCTGCCGGGCCTGGAGGTGGCGGGCGAGATCGTCGGTGGGGAGTTCGGCGAGGGCGCGGCGAACCCGTTCGGGTTCAAGCTCGGCGATCGTGTTTGCGCGTTGCTGGCGGGCGGCGGTTATGCCGAGTACGTCGCGGCGCCGCTGGCGCAGTGCTTGCCCGTGCCGGCCGGTCTGACCGACATCGAGGCGGCGTCCTTGCCCGAAACCTTCTTCACGGTCTGGAGCAACGTGTTCGATCGCGGGCTGCTCGGCCGCGGCGAAGGTGGCGAGCAGGAAACCCTGCTGGTACAAGGCGGCTCGAGCGGGATTGGCGTGACGGCAATCCAGATTGCACATGCGCTCGGCTATCGCGTGTTCGCGACGGCCGGCACCGACGAGAAGTGCCAGGCTTGCGAGGCGCTCGGCGCCGAACGCGCGATCAACTACAAGACGGAAGATTTCGTCGACGTCGTCAAATCGCTGACCAACGACCGTGGCGCGGACGTGATCCTCGACATGGTGGCGGGGTCTTACGTGCCGCGCGAATTGAGCGCGCTGGCCGACGGTGGCCGGCTGGTGGTGATCGCGCTGCTTGGCGGCGCGAAGGCCGAAGTCAGCCTGGGCGAGATCCTGCGCCGACGCCTGACGATCACCGGCTCGACGCTGCGCCCTCGCGCCGTCGAGTTCAAGGCGAAGATTGCGGCGCAACTGAAGGAAACCGTGTGGCCGCTGATCGAGGGCGGGACGGTGAAACCCGTGATCTATCGCGTGTTGCCCGCCGCGGAGGCCGCACAGGCGCATGCATTGATGGAAAGCGGCGAGCACATTGGCAAGATCGTGCTCGATTGGGGTGCCAGCGCTTGACATTTCCGGTTTGACCGGTTCTTGCTCGTCGAAGTAAAATCGCCGGTTTGCTTCGTCCGACCGGTTCCGCCACCTTTGCGAGCTCGCCGGATCGGCGGGCGTTACGACGAAGATTCAGTTCGAGATACGAGAAACGATGTCCACAGAACGAGTGAAGCGGGTAGTCGGTAACTGGAAAATGCACGGCCGTCTCGATGGCAATCGCGCGCTGCTGAACGACGTGCTCGCGGGGGCCAAGGATGTGCCGGCCGGCGTCGAGATCGGCGTTTGCGTGCCGTTTCCGTATCTGGCGCAGGCAGGCGAATTGCTGGCGGGCGGCCGCGTAGCCGTGGGCTCGCAGGACGTGTCGGCGCACGAGCAGGGTGCCTACACCGGCGAAGTGGCGGCAGCCATGATCGCCGAATTCGGTGCGAAGTACGCGCTGGTCGGCCACTCGGAGCGCCGGACGTACCACGGCGAATCGAGCGATCTGGTTGCCGTGAAGGCGCAGCGTGCGCTGGCGGCCGGCCTGACGCCGATCGTCTGCGTCGGTGAAACGCTGGCCGAGCGCGAATCGGAAGCGACCGAGCAAGTGGTCGGCGCGCAGCTCGACGCAGTGCTGGCGGTGCTGTCGGCCGACGAAGCCGCGCACATCGTGGTGGCCTACGAGCCTGTCTGGGCGATCGGCACGGGCAAGAGCGCCACGTCGGATCAGGCGCAGCAGGTACACGCGTTCCTGCGCTCGCGGCTGGTGGCGAAGGGCGTGGGTCACGTGTCGGTGCTTTACGGTGGCAGCGTGAAGCCGGAGAATGCGGCCGAGCTGTTCGGCCAGCCGGATATCGACGGTGGCCTGATCGGCGGCGCGTCGCTGAAAAGCAATGATTTCCTGGCGATTTGCCGCGCGGCGCAATAAGCGACGCGGCAAACCGCCCAATGTTTGTGAATCCGGGGTCGCGTACGGAGTGTGCGCAGCAATCCCACAATTCGGGTGAATGAGATGTCTTTTCTGAAAGTCTTGATTATCGTGGTGCAGGTCCTGTCCGCGCTTGGCGTGATTGGTCTGGTACTGCTTCAGCATGGCAAGGGTGCCGATATGGGTGCCGCATTCGGCAGCGGCGCGTCGGGCAGTTTGTTCGGCGCGACCGGTTCGGCGAATTTCTTGTCGCGCACTACGGCAATCCTGGCAACTGTGTTTTTCATTTCGACGCTCGCGCTGACTTATCTCGGTTCGTACAAGTCGTCGCCTTCGATCGGCCTGCTCGGCGGGCAGGCTGCGCCCTCGGTGGCCGCGGCTTCCCAGCCCGCAACGGCCTCCGGCGCATCGATTCCGGCCGCTACGTCCGGCGCATCGGCACCGGCTGCTGCATCCACGTCCAGCCAGGACGTTCCGAAGTAAAAAAGGCCGAAAAAGAGAAAATAGTGGTTGATCGGCTCAAAAAAGTCGGGCTATAATTTAATTCTTGTCGCGATTGACTGGAAGCGAATTTCCCAGGCAATCGCCGCAGTGCCGACGTGGTGAAATTGGTAGACACGCTATCTTGAGGGGGTAGTGGCGAAAGCTGTGCGAGTTCGAGTCTCGCCGTCGGCACCAAAGTTTTGTAATGCCAGCCTGCTTCAGCGGCTGGCATTTTTCATTTCAGGATCCCATTTTGCGTTGCCTCGCAATAGCGTGCGGTCCGAAATGACCCTTTGCTCGGAAGGTGATATGCTTCGCTCCGATCAGAACTAACCGATAGAGGATGGCCTTGAACCTCGCTGCCTATTACCCCGTCTTGCTGTTCCTTCTCGTAGGCCTTGGGTTGGGCGTGGCACTGATTGGCATCGGCAAGGTCCTCGGTCCCAACAAGCCCAACAGCGAAAAGAACTCACCGTACGAGTGCGGTTTCGAGGCATTCGAGGATGCGCGCATGAAGTTCGACGTGCGCTATTACCTCGTCGCTATCCTGTTCATCATTTTCGATCTCGAAACCGCTTTCCTGTTTCCTTGGGGTGTCGCCCTTCGCGACATCGGCTGGCCCGGTTTCATGGCCATGATGATCTTCCTGCTCGAGTTCCTGCTGGGTTTCGCCTACATCTGGAGAAAGGGCGGCCTCGACTGGGAATAAAGGGCGGGTCAATCACCGGTTTGCGTGAGGCGGCCACTCTCCGCCGCCTGTCAGGAGTGGAAAGCAATGAGTATCGAAGGGGTCTTGAAGGAAGGGTTTGTCACCACCACGGCCGACAAACTGATCAACTGGACGCGCACTGGGTCCCTGTGGCCAATGACGTTCGGTCTGGCGTGCTGCGCGGTCGAGATGATGCATGCGGGCGCGGCCCGCTACGATCTCGATCGTTTCGGCGTCGTGTTTCGCCCGAGCCCGCGCCAGTCCGACGTGATGATCGTCGCCGGCACGCTGTGCAACAAAATGGCGCCGGCGCTGCGTCGCGTCTACGATCAGATGGCCGAGCCGCGTTGGGTGATTTCGATGGGGTCGTGCGCGAACGGCGGCGGCTACTATCACTATTCCTATTCCGTCGTGCGTGGTTGCGATCGTATCGTGCCCGTCGACGTCTACGTGCCAGGGTGTCCGCCGACAGCCGAGGCGCTCGTCTATGGCGTGATCCAGCTACAAGCCAAGATCCGCCGGACCAGCACCATCGCCCGTCAATAAAGCCCCGAGCACCCACAATATGGCAAGCAAAATCGAGATCCTCAAAGCCAACCTCGAAACCGCGCTCGGTGAGCGCGTGGTCAGCCTGACCGAGGCCATTGGTGAACTGACGCTGGTCGTGCGTGCGCGCGACTATCTCGAAGTCGCTACGCTGCTGCGCGACGACCGGAAGCTCGGCTTCGAGCAACTGGTCGACCTCTGCGGTATCGACTATCAAACCTACGGCGACGGTGCCTACGACGGCCCGCGTTTCGCTGCGGTCCTGCAACTGCTCTCCATCACGAACAACTGGCGCCTGCGCCTGCGCGTGTTCGCGCCCGACGACGATCTGCCGATCGTGCCGTCGGTGGTCGACATCTGGAATTCGGCGAACTGGTACGAGCGCGAAGCGTTCGATCTGTTCGGTATCGTCTTCGAAGGCCACCCCGACCTGCGCCGCATCCTGACCGACTACGGCTTCATCGGCCATCCGTTCCGCAAGGACTTCCCGCTGTCGGGCTACGTCGAAATGCGTTACGACCCGGAAGAGAAGCGTGTCGTCTACCAGCCGGTGACGATCGAGCCTCGGGAAATCACGCCGCGTGTGATCCGCGAAGATCGCTACGGCGGCCTGAAACATTAAGAGGGCGGTATGGCTGACATCAAGAACTACACGCTCAACTTCGGTCCGCAGCACCCGGCAGCGCACGGTGTGCTGCGCCTCGTGCTCGAACTCGACGGCGAAGTGATCCAGCGCGCCGATCCGCACATCGGCCTGCTCCATCGCGGCACCGAAAAGCTCGCCGAGAACAAGACCTTCATCCAGTCCGTGCCGTACATGGATCGTCTCGACTATGTGTCGATGATGGTCAACGAGCACGGTTACGTGCTGGCGATTGAAAAGCTGCTCGGCATCGATGTGCCCGAGCGCGCGCAGTATATCCGCGTGCTGTTCGACGAAATCACGCGCGTGCTGAACCACCTGATGTGGATCGGCTCGCACGGGCTCGACGTCGGCGCGATGGCGGTGTTCCTCTACGCGTTCCGCGAGCGCGAGGATCTGATGGACGTCTACGAAGCCGTGTCGGGCGCGCGCATGCACGCTGCCTACTATCGGCCGGGCGGCGTCTATCGGGATCTGCCGGACGCAATGCCGCAATACAAGGCATCGAAAATCCGCAACGAGAAAGCGTTGTCGAAGATGAACGAAGCGCGCCAGGGCTCGGTACTCGACTTCATCGACGATTTCTTCACGCGTTTCCCGAAGTGCATCGACGAGTACGAAACGCTGCTGACCGACAACCGGATCTGGAAACAGCGTCTGGTCGGGATCGGCGTCGTCAGCCCGGAGCGCGCTCTGCAGCTCGGCCTGACGGGTGCGATGCTGCGCGGTTCGGGCATCGAGTGGGATCTGCGCAAGAAGCAGCCGTACGAGGTGTACGACAAGCTCGATTTCGATATCCCGGTGGGCGTGAACGGCGACTGCTACGACCGCTATCTTGTGCGTGTCGAAGAAATGCGCCAGTCTTGCCGCATCGCGAAACAGTGTATTGAGTGGCTGCGGAAGAATCCGGGGCCGGTGATGACCGACAATCACAAGGTTACGCCGCCCAAACGTGTCGACATGAAGTCGAACATGGAAGACCTGATTCACCACTTCAAGCTGTTCACCGAGGGCTTTCACGTGCCGGAAGGCGAAGCCTACGCAGCGGTCGAACATCCGAAGGGCGAGTTCGGTATCTATCTCGTGTCCGACGGCGCGAACAAGCCGTACCGGCTGAAGATTCGCGCCCCCGGTTACGCTCATCTCTCCGCGCTCAACGAAATGGCGCGCGGCCACATGATTGCCGATGCGGTCACGATCATCGGTACGCAGGACATCGTGTTCGGCGAAATCGACCGTTGATCGTCATGCCCCCCGGGTTGCGTGGGTGGCAAGCAGCAAGGCCTTGCAACGCGCGCTCCGTCCCGGTGCGCGTTCGCAGGCAGTCAACAGTGAGCGCCAGGTCTGCCGTCTCGTTCCCGCGGCAGGTTGTTCGTTCGGTAGGAATTGAAAGAGTCGTGTCTGAAAATGATCTCAGCTGAAGGCCTGAAAGAAATCGATCGCGTGATCGCGAAGTATCCCGCCGATCAGAAACAGTCCGCCGTGATGTCGGCGCTGGCCGTTGCTCAGGAAGAGCATGGCTGGCTCGCACCCGAACTGATGCAGTTCGTCGCGGACTATCTCGGCATGCCGGCCGTCGCCGTGCAGGAGGTCGCGACGTTCTACACGATGTACGAGCTCAAGCCGGTTGGGAAGCACAAGCTCACGCTCTGTACGAATCTCCCGTGTCAGCTCGGTCCGCATGGCGGCGCCGAGGCCACGGCCGAATATTTGAAGCAGAAGCTCGGTATCGAGTTCGGTGAAACCACGCCCGACGGCAAGTTTTCATTGAAGGAAGGCGAATGTTTCGGCGCGTGCGGCGATGCACCCGTCCTGCTGCTCAACAATCACAAGATGTGCAGCTTCATGAGCCGCGACAAGATCGACCAGCTGCTTGAGGAGCTCTCGAAATGACGTCTCTCCACGATCGTCACATCAAACCGCTGATCCTTGCCAACCTGAACGGCGAGAACTGGGGTCTCGAAGATTACGTCGCGCGCGGCGGCTATGCCCAACTGCGTCGCATCGTCGAAGAAAAAATTCCGCCCGAGCAGGTGATTGCCGACGTCAAGGCGTCGGGCCTGCGCGGCCGTGGCGGCGCGGGTTTCCCGACCGGCCTGAAGTGGAGCTTCATGCCGCGTCAGTTCCCGGGCCAGAAGTACCTCGTCTGCAACTCGGACGAAGGCGAGCCGGGCACGTTCAAGGATCGCGACATCCTGCGCTGGAACCCGCACTCGGTGATCGAGGGCATGGCCATCGGCGCCTACGCGATGGGCATCACGGTCGGCTACAACTACATTCACGGCGAGATCTTCGAGGTCTACCGCCGTTTCGAGGCGGCGCTCGAAGAAGCACGTGCCGCCGGCCTGCTTGGCGACAACATTCTCGGTTCAAATTTCTCGTTTCAGCTGCACGCGCACCATGGCTATGGCGCGTATGTTTGCGGCGAGGAAACGGCGCTGCTCGAATCGCTCGAAGGCAAGAAGGGCCAGCCGCGCTTCAAGCCGCCGTTCCCGGCGAGCTTCGGCGTGTATGGCAAACCCACCACGATCAACAACGCGGAAACCTTCGCGGCCGTGCCGTTCCTGCTGACGGTCGGCCCGCAGACCTACCTCGAGATCGGCAAGCCGAACAACGGCGGCACCAAGATCTTCTCGGTGTCGGGCGACGTCGAGCGTCCGGGCAACTACGAGGTGCCGCTCGGCACGCCGTTCTCGGCGCTGCTCGAACTGGCCGGCGGGATGCGCGGTGGCCGCAAGCTGAAGGCCGTGATTCCGGGCGGGTCGTCGGCGCCGGTCATTCCGGGCGAGCAGATGATGCAGACGGACATGGATTACGACTCCATCGCGAAGGCCGGTTCGATGCTCGGCTCCGGCGCGGTGATCGTGATGGACGAAACCCGCTGCATGGTGCGCGCGCTGTTGCGTCTGTCGTATTTCTACCATGAAGAATCATGTGGCCAGTGCACGCCGTGCCGTGAAGGCACCGGCTGGTTGTATCGGGTCGTGAAGCGGATCGAGAACGGCGAAGGCCGCAAGGAAGATCTCGAACTGCTGAACTCGGTGGCCGAAAACATCATGGGCCGGACCATCTGTGCGCTGGGCGACGCTGCGGCCATGCCGGTGCGCGGCATGCTGAAGCACTACTGGGACGAATTCGCGTATCACGTCGAGCACAAGCATTGCATGGTCGGCAGTCATTCGCATGCGCCGTCCGCCGTGGCGGCCTGAAGCGAAACCCGATTGCGAAACATCAGCGCCCCGATGGGCGAGAGCGCGACCGAGCGCTAAAGGTTAAGGACCATACATCATCATGGTTGAACTTGAGATAGACGGGAAGAAGGTCGAGGTGCCCGAAGGCAGCATGGTGATCCAGGCTGCGCATAAGGCCGATAAGTATATTCCTCACTTCTGCTACCACAAAAAGCTGTCTGTTGCGGCCAACTGCCGCATGTGTCTCGTGGATGTCGAGAAGATGCCGAAGGCCGTGCCGGCCTGCGCCACCCCGGTATCGGCCGGGATGATCGTGCGCACGCACTCGGACAAGGCCGTCAAGGCGCAGCAGGCCGTGATGGAATTCCTGCTGATCAACCATCCGCTCGATTGCCCGATCTGTGATCAGGGCGGCGAATGCCAGTTGCAGGATCTGGCGGTCGGCTACGGCAAGTCGGCGTCGCGCTACCGTGAGGAAAAGCGCGTTGTGTTCCACAAGAACGTCGGCCCGCTGATCTCGATGGAAGAGATGTCGCGCTGCATCCACTGCACGCGCTGCGTGCGTTTCGGCGAGGAAGTCGCCGGTGTGATGGAGTTCGGCATGCTCGGCCGCGGCGAGCACTCGGAAATCACGACGTTCGTCGGCAAGACCGTCGATTCCGAACTGTCCGGCAACATGATCGATCTGTGCCCGGTTGGCGCACTGACGAGCAAGCCGTTCCGTTTCAGCGCCCGTACCTGGGAATTGTCGCGCCGCAAGTCGGTGAGTCCGCACGATTCCGTCGGCGCGAACCTCGTCGTGCAGGTCAAGAACAACCGCGTGATGCGCGTGCTGCCGCTCGAGAACGAAGCCGTCAACGAGTGCTGGATCTCGGACAAGGACCGCTTCTCGTACGAAGGCCTCAACAGCGAAGAGCGCCTGACCAAGCCGATGCTGAAGCAGGGCGGTCAATGGGTCGAAACCGACTGGCAGACCGCGCTTGAATACGTCGCGAAGGGCTTGAAGGGCATCGCCGCCGATCACGGCGCGAATGCGTTGGCCGCGCTCGCCAGCCCGCACAGCACGGTCGAGGAACTGTTCCTCGTCGCGCAGCTTGCTCGCGAGCTCAAGGTGCCGAACGTCGATTTTCGTCTGCGTCAGACCGATTTCTCGGCGCCGGTTTCGGGTGCGCCGTGGCTCGGCATGCCGATCGCCGATCTGTCGAATATCGATTCGGCGTTCGTGGTCGGTTCGACGCTGCGCCGCGATCACCCGCTGTTCGCCGCGCGTCTGCGTCAGGCCGCGAAAACCGGCACGCAGGTTCACATGCTGCACGCCACCAGCGATGACGCGCTGATTCCGACGTCGAAGCGCATCGTCGCCGCGCCGTCGGCATGGCTCGATACGCTGGCCGGCATCGCCGCCGCCGTCGCGCAGGCAAGCGGCGCGGCACTGCCCGAATCGCTGGCCGGCGTCGAAGCCTCGGCCGAAGCGCAGGCGGTTGCCAAATCGCTCGCATTCGGCGAACGCCGCATCGTGCTGCTCGGCAACGCCGTGGTGCGCCATCCGCAATTCGCACAGATCCATGCGGTCGCGCAGTGGATTGCCGAACACAGCGGCGCCACGCTCGGTTTCCTGACCGAAGCGGCCAACACGGTGGGTGCCCACCTCGTCGGCGTGCTGCCGGGCGAGGGCGGCTTGAATGCGCGCGACGTGTTCGCACAGCCGCGCAAGGGCTACGTGCTGCTCAACGTCGAGCCTGAATTCGATACGGCCGATCCGGTTGCCGCGCGTGCGGCGCTCGACCAGGCGGAAATGGTCGTCGTGATGTCGCCGTTCAAGTTCGGCGCCGATTACGCCGACGTGCTGCTGCCGATCGCGCCGTTCACCGAAACGGCCGGCACCTTCGTCAATGCCGAAGGTCGCGCGCAGTCGTTCAACGGTGTGGTGCGTCCGCTGGGCGACACGCGCCCGGGCTGGAAGGTGCTGCGCGTGCTCGGCAGCCTGCTGGGCCTGCCGAACTTCGAATACGAGACGTCCGACGAAGTGCGGCTCGCCGCGCTCGGCGAAGGCGATCTGTCGTCGCGCCTGTCGAACGCAACCGGCGTGGCGCCGGCCCGCGCGGCCGCGCAAGCGGCAAGCGGTGCGCTCGAACGCCTGGCCGACGTGCCGATCTATCACGCCGATCCGCTGACGCGCCGTGCCGGCGCGCTGCATCTGACGGTCGCGGCGAAAGCCGCGCATTCGGCCGGGTTGCCGGCCGCGCTGTTCGAGCGCCTCGGCCTTCAGAACGGTGACGCGGTGCGCATCAGCCAGGGAGGCCGCTCGGTCGAACTGCCTGCCGTGCTCGACGCGAATCTGGCCGCGACGGTGGTGCGCGTGTCGGCGGCCACCTCCGCCGGCGCGGTGCTCGGCGGCCAGTCCGGTGAACTCGTGGTGGAGAAGGCGTAATGAGCTTGTTCGATACGATCAATTCGGGCGGTACCGAGCTGCTCGGCGCGGCATGGCCGACCGTATGGGCGCTCGTGCGGATCCTCGTCGTCTGCGTGGTGATCCTGCTGAGCGTCGCGTACCTGATTCTCTGGGAGCGCAAGCTGATCGGCTGGATGCACGTGCGTCTCGGCCCGAACCGGGTCGGCCCGGGCGGCCTGCTGCAGCCGATCGCCGACGTGCTGAAGCTGCTGCTCAAGGAAGTGATCCAGCCGTCGGCGGCCAGCCGCTGGCTCTACGTGATCGCGCCGATCATGACGGTGGTGCCGGCGTTCGCGGTGTGGGCGGTGATCCCGTTCCAGGCCGGCGCCGTGCTGGCCAACATCAACGCCGGGCTGCTGTATGCGATGGCGATCTCGTCGGTTGGTGTCTACGCGGTGATTCTGGCTGGTTGGGCGTCGAACTCGAAGTATGCGTTCCTCGGTGCGATGCGCGCGGCAGCGCAGATGGTGTCGTATGAAATCTCGATGGGCTTTGCGCTCGTGCTGGTGCTGATGACGGCCGGCAGCCTGAATTTCTCGGATATCGTGATTTCGCAACAGCAGGGCTATTTCGCGCACCACGGCATCAATTTCATGTCCTGGAACTGGCTGCCGCTGCTGCCGGTGTTCGTCATCTACTTCATCTCGGGCATCGCGGAAACGAACCGCCATCCGTTCGACGTGGTGGAAGGCGAATCGGAAATCGTGGCGGGTCACATGGTGGACTACTCGGGGATGGGCTTCGCGCTGTTCTTCCTCGCCGAGTACATCAACATGATCGTGATCTCGGCGCTTGCTGCCACGCTGTTCCTTGGCGGCTGGGACGCGCCGTTCAGCTTCCTGCACTTCATCCCGGGCGTGGTGTGGCTCGTGCTGAAGATCTTCATGCTGCTGTCGGTCTTCATCTGGGTTCGCGCGACGTTCCCGCGTTTCCGTTACGACCAGATCATGCGCTTGGGCTGGAAGATCTTCCTGCCGATCTGCGTGATCTGGGTGATCGTGGTCGGCTTCTGGATGATGTCGCCGCTGAATATCTGGAATTGAGAGGGCGGATCCCATCATGACGGCAATCCAACATTTTTTTAAAACCTTCTTCCTGACCGAGCTGCTGAAAGGGCTCGCGATGACGGGCCGCTACACCTTCAAGCGCAAGATAACGGTGCAGTTCCCGGAAGAAAAAACCCCGATCTCGCCGCGTTTTCGCGGGCTTCACGCGCTGCGCCGTTATGAAAACGGCGAAGAGCGCTGCATCGCCTGCAAGCTGTGCGAGGCAGTGTGCCCGGCAATGGCGATCACGATCGAGTCGCAGGTGCGCGCCGACAACACGCGCCGTACCACGCGCTACGACATCGATCTGACCAAGTGCATCTTCTGCGGTTTTTGCGAGGAAAGCTGCCCGGTCGATTCGATCGTCGAAACGCAGATCCTCGAATATCACGGCGAGAAGCGCGGCGACCTGTATTTCACGAAAGAAATGCTGCTCGCGGTCGGCGATCGCTACGAAAAGGACATCGCGGCCGCGAAGGCCGCCGACGCGCCGTATCGATGATGCAGGATCGGCCGGCCCGTGTGGCCCGGCCCGAGCGCCGCGGCAACGGTGCGCGGCACGTCGCTGTGCCCGAGAACCGTGCCTGACCAAGGCCTAAACGATGAACCGGTAACCATGGACTTCACGACCGTACTTTTCTACATCTTCTCGCTGCTGCTGGTGATCTCGGGGCTGAAGGTGATCACCGCGCGCAATCCGGTGGCTTCCGCGCTCTTCCTCGTTCTCGCGTTCTTCAACGCGGCAGCGATCTGGATGTTGCTCGAGGCCGAATTCCTCGCGATCCTGCTGGTGCTCGTCTATGTCGGCGCGGTGATGGTGCTGTTCCTGTTCGTGGTGATGATGCTCGACATCAACACCGACGTGCTGCGCCGCGACTTCCGCCGCTTCGTGCCGATGGCTTCGGTGGTGGGGGCGATCATCGTCGTCGAGACGGCGCTGATTCTCTGGCGCGGTTACGGCGCGACGTCGCAGCCGGTGCGCGACGTCGCCTCGGGCGCGCTCGCCAACATGTCGAACACGCGCCTGATCGGCAAGGTGATCTACACCGATTACATCTTCGCGTTCGAAATCGCGGGCCTCGTGCTGCTGGTGGCGATCATCGCCGCCGTGTCGCTGACGGCCAGTCGCGGCAAGGAACGCAAGCGCCAGCGCGTGTCCGATCAAGTGCGCGTGCGCCGCGAGGATCGCGTGCGCATCGTGAAGATGGCGGCCGAAGTTCCGCCGCCGCCGGAACCGGCAACCGCCGAGGCCGATCCCGCCGCGGCGCCCAAGAGCTGAGCGGAGGAGAACCGAATCATGTTGAACCTGACTCTTGCCCATTACCTGGTGCTCGGCGCGATCCTGTTCGCGATGAGCATCGTCGGCATCTTCCTGAATCGCCGCAACATCATCGTGATCCTGATGGCGATCGAACTGATGCTGCTCGCCGTCAATACGAACTTCGTCGCGTTCTCGCATTATCTGGGTGACGTGCACGGACAGATCTTCGTGTTCTTCGTGCTTACGGTTGCAGCAGCGGAAGCGGCAATCGGCCTCGCGATTCTAGTGACGCTGTTCCGCAAACTCGACACCATCAATGTCGAGGATCTCGACCAGCTCAAGGGCTAATTCCAGGCGAGTCTGCTATGTCGACCACACTCAATGAAACCACGCTGCTGGCGATTCCGCTGGCGCCGCTTGCCGGCTCGATCATCGCCGGCCTGTTCGGCAATATCGTCGGACGCAAGGGCGCGCATCGCGTGGCGATCCTCGGCGTCCTGATCTCGTTCATCCTGTCGGCCCTGGTGTTCCAGCAGGTGCTCGGCGGTGCGAGCTTCAACTCCACCGTCTACGAATGGATGCGGGTCGGCCCGCTCAAGCTCGAAGTCGGCTTCCTCGTCGATTCGCTGACCGCGATGATGATGATCGTCGTGACCTTCGTGTCGCTGATGGTGCACATCTACACGATCGGCTACATGCAGGAAGAAGACGGCTACCAGCGCTTCTTCTCGTATATCTCGTTATTCACGTTCTCGATGCTGATGCTCGTGATGAGCAACAACTTCCTGCAGCTGTTCTTCGGCTGGGAAGCGGTCGGCCTCGTGTCCTACCTGCTGATCGGGTTCTACTTCACGCGTGAAAGCGCGATCTACGCCAACATGAAGGCGTTCATCGTCAATCGCGTGGGCGACTTCGGGTTCCTGCTCGGCATCGGCCTGCTGCTCGCGTATGGCGGCTCGATGAACTACGGCGAAGTGTTCGCGAAGAGCAACGCGCTCGCGGCGATGCATTTCCCGGGCACCGATTGGGGCTTGCTGACGGTGGCCTGTATCTGCCTGTTCATCGGTGCGATGGGCAAGTCGGCGCAGTTCCCGCTGCACGTCTGGCTGCCGGATTCGATGGAAGGCCCGACGCCGATCTCGGCGCTGATTCACGCGGCCACCATGGTGACGGCCGGCGTATTCATGGTCACACGCATGTCGCCGCTGTTCGAACTGTCCGATGCGGCGCTGTCGTTCATTACGGTGATCGGCGCGATCACTGCGCTGTTCATGGGTTTCCTCGGCGTGATCCAGAACGACATCAAGCGTGTCGTGGCCTATTCGACGCTCTCGCAGCTCGGCTACATGACCGTCGCGCTGGGCGTGTCGGCCTATCCGGTCGCCGTGTTCCACCTGATGACGCACGCGTTCTTCAAGGCGCTGCTGTTCCTTGCCGCCGGCTCGGTCATCCTCGGCATGCATCACGATCAGGACATCCGCAACATGGGTGGCCTGCGCAAGTACATGCCGATCACCTGGATCACTTCGCTGGTGGGTTCGCTCGCGCTGATCGGCACGCCGTTCTTCTCGGGTTTCTATTCGAAGGATTCGATCATCGACGCGGTGAAGCTCTCCAACCTGCCGGGTTCGGGCTTTGCCTACTTCGCGGTGATCGCCAGCGTGTTCGTGACCGCGCTGTATTCGTTCCGCATGTATTTCCTCGTGTTCCACGGCGAAGAGCGCTTCCGCAAGCCGAAGCATCCCGATTCGCCGATGGGCCGGGCCGCCGCGCATGGGCATGACGCGCACGGTCACGACGATCATGCGCACGAGCCGCGCGAAAGCTCGTGGGTCGTTTGGGTGCCGCTGGTGCTGCTCGCCATTCCGTCGGTCGTGATTGGTGCATTCGCCGTCGGCCCGATGCTGTTCGGCGATTTCTTCCAGCACGGCGTTGCGTATGACAAGGTGATTTACATCGGTCAAAACCACCCGGCGCTTGCCGAGATGGCCGGTGAATTCCAGGGCTGGGCCGCGATGAGCCTGCATTCGGTGTCGGGCCTGCCGGTTTGGCTCGCACTGGCCGGCGTCGTCGTTGCCTGGTTCCTGTATGTGAAGCGCCCGGACCTTTCTGCGGCGATCCGCCGTGCGGCCGGTCCGATCTATACGCTGCTTGATAACAAATACTACATGGACAAGATCAACGAGATCGTGTTCGCCCGGGGCTCGGTCGCGGTTGGTCGGGGCTTGTGGAAAGAGGGCGATGTCGTTGTGATCGATGGAGTCGTCAACGGGAGCGCGCGCTTCGTGAACTGGTTCGCGGGCGTCATTCGCTTCCTGCAGTCCGGCTACATCTATCACTACGCGTTTGCGATGATCATCGGCATGTTGGGTCTCCTTACCCTGTTTGTTACGCTCGGCGGCAAATAAGAAAAGGAGAGGAACCCACTCATGCCCGCATTTCCGATTCTCAGTACCGCCATTTGGCTTCCGATCGTGTTTGGCCTGCTTATTCTGGCCGTGGGCACGGACCGGAAGCCCGGCGTGGCCCGTTGGGTCGCGCTGATCGGTTCGCTGCTCGGGTTTGCTGTCACGATTCCGCTCGTCACCGGTTTCGATCCCAGTACCGCTGCACTCCAGTTCGAGGAGAACGCGGTCTGGATAGAACGTTTCAATGTTTCTTATCACCTCGGCGTCGACGGCATTTCGATGTGGTTCGTCGTACTGACGGCGCTGATTACCGTCATCGTCGTTGTCGCCGGTTGGGAAGTCATCACCGAGAACGTCTCGCAGTATCTCGCCTCGTTCCTGATGCTGTCCGGCATCATGATCGGCGTGTTCACGGCGGCTGACGGCCTGCTGTTTTACGTGTTCTTCGAGGCCACGCTGATTCCGATGTACATCATCATCGGCGTCTGGGGCGGCCCGAACCGCGTCTATGCGGCCTTCAAGTTCTTCCTGTATACGCTGGCCGGTTCTCTGCTGATGCTGGTTGCGCTGATCTACCTGTACCGCGAGACGCATACCTTCGATCTCGCGGCCTGGCAAAGCGCGAAGCTTGCGATGACGCCGCAGTTGTTATTGTTCGCCGCGTTCTTCCTGGCGTTCGCCGTGAAGGTGCCGATGTGGCCCGTTCACACCTGGCTGCCCGATGCGCACGTCGAGGCGCCCACGGGCGGTTCGGTGGTGCTGGCGGCGATCATGCTGAAGCTCGGCGCCTACGGCTTCCTGCGTTTTTCGTTGCCGGTCACGCCCGACGCGGCGCACTATCTGGCCCCGGTCGTGATCGCGCTGTCGCTCGTCGCGGTGATCTATATCGGGCTGGTCGCGATGGTGCAGACCGACATGAAGAAGCTCGTCGCGTATTCGTCGATCGCGCACATGGGCTTCGTCACGCTCGGTTTCTTCATCTTCAGCCAGCTCGGCATCGAGGGCGCGATCGTGCAGATGATCTCGCACGGTTTCGTGTCCGGCGCGATGTTCCTTTGCATCGGCGTGTTGTACGATCGCCTGCATACGCGCAATATCGCGGATTACGGCGGTGTCGTGAATGTCATGCCCAAGTTCGCGACCTTCGCGCTGCTGTTCGCCATGGCGAATTGCGGGCTGCCGGGTACCTCGGGCTTCGTCGGCGAGTTCATGGTGATACTCGCTTCGGTGAAGTTCAATTTCTGGATCGCGTTCGGCGCGGGCTTCACGCTGATTCTCGGCGCGGGCTACACGCTGTGGATGTATAAACGCGTCTATTTCGGCAAGGTGGTCAACGAGAAGGTAACGACGCTGAAGGATATCGGCGCGCGTGAATTCTCGATGCTCGCCGTGCTGGCCGCGTTCACGCTGTTGATGGGTCTGTATCCGAAGCCCTTCACCGACGTGATGCACGTTTCCGTAGAAAATCTCCTCTCTCACGTTGCGCAATCCAAGCTGCCGCTGGCCCAGCAGTAAGTGTGGGCGGAGGAACCCAAGACCATGCAAAACGCACCTATGAATGTCCTGTTGCCCGACGCGCTCGTGATGTTCGCCATCATCGTGGCGTGGCTGAATGACACCATCTCCGGCGAGCCCGGCCGCCGTCTCACGTATCTGATCGCGGTCGTCTCGTCCGTTGTCGCCGGTGTGTGGTTTGCTGTCCAGGCCCTCGATCCGCACCAGTACTACTTTTTCTCGCGAATGATCGTGGTGGATTCGTTCGCCAGCGTGATGAAGTCGGCCGTGTCGTTCGGCTACGCTGCCTCAATGATCTACTCGCGCCGCTATCTGGCCGATCGCGACCTGTTCCGCGGCGACGTGTTCCTGCTGGGCATGTTCTCGTTGCTCGGCCAGCTCGTGATGATCTCGGGCAACAACTTCCTGACGCTGTATCTCGGCCTGGAACTGATGTCGCTCTCGCTCTACGCGATGATCGCGCTGCGCCGCGATGGCGAGCAGTCGAGCGAAGCTGCCATGAAGTACTACGTGCTCGGCGCGCTGGCCTCGGGTTTCGTGCTGTACGGCATCTCGATGGTGTACGGCGCGACCGGCTCGCTCGAGTTGCATGACGTGCTGAACGCCGTGGCGTCGGGCCGCATCAACGACATCGTGTTGCTGTTCGGTGTGGTCTTCATCGTGGCCGGCGTGGCGTTCAAGCTGGGCGCGGTGCCGTTCCATATGTGGGTGCCCGACGTGTACCACGGTGCGCCGACGGCCATGTCGCTGCTGACCGGCGGTGGCCCGAAGGTGGCGGCGTTCGCCTGGGGCCTGCGCCTGCTCGTGATGGGCCTGCTGCCGCTGGCCGCCGATTGGCAGCAGATGCTGGTGATTCTCGCCGCGCTGTCGCTGATCGTCGGCAACATCACCGGTATCGTCCAGCGCAACGTCAAGCGCATGCTGGCGTATTCGGCGATCTCGAACATGGGCTTCGTGCTGCTCGGCCTGCTCTCGGGCGTCGTGAAGGGCAGCCCTGCGTTCACGGCCACGGCCTACAGCTCGGCGATGTTCTACTCGATCGTGTATCTGATCACGACGCTCGGCGCGTTCGGCATCGTCATGCTGCTGGCCCGCCGCGATTTCGAGGCCGAAACGCTTGACGACTTCAAGGGCCTGAACAAGCGCAGCCCGGTGTTCGCGTTCGTCATGATGGTCATGATGTTCTCGCTGGCCGGCATTCCGCCGACGGTGGGCTTTTACGCCAAGCTGGCCGTGCTCGAAGCGACGATCAATGCCGGCCTGACCTGGCTTGCGATCCTCGGTGTCATCAGTTCGTTGTTCGGCGCGTTCTACTATCTGCGTATCGTGAAGCTGATGTACTTCGATGCGCCGCAGGACACGAACCCGATCATGAGCGATGCGACGAACCGCGCCGTGCTGCTGTTCAATGGCGTTGCCGTGGTCGTGCTCGGTCTTGTGCCGGGCCGGCTGATGGAAGTCTGCCTGCAAGCCATCAGCCATACGCTGCCCCTGTAAATGTCGGCAGCAGGCTGGTTCATCGTATTGTTGGCGCTCGCGGGCGCCAACCTGCCGTTCGTGAATCAACGGGTGTTCGCGTTCATTCCGGCCGGCAGTGCGCCGCGCAAGAACGGCTGGCTGCGAATCGCCGAGATGATCGTGCTGTATTTCGTGGTCGGCCTGCTCGGTTTCTGGCTTGAATCGCGAGTCGGCAACCGCTTCGAACAGGGCTGGCAGTTCTACGCCATCACGTTCAGCCTGTTCGTGGTGTTCGCGTTCCCCGGCTTCACGTTCCAATATCTCGTCAAACGACGCTGACGGTTGCGGCCGTCGCGTCCAACCCTGGAGCCGACGATGGCCGAATTACCGAATCACGATGACAAACTGATCGAAGTTTGCGTCGACAGCGAATCCATTCTCGACGGCCATTTCCTGAAAGTGAAACGCGATACTGTGCGGCTGCCTGACGGCAAGCACGCGGTGCGCGAGTACATCCGCCATCCGGGCGCGGTGATGGTGATCCCGCTGTTCGACGACGGCCGCGTGTTGATGGAAAGCCAGTTCCGCTATCCGATCGGCAAGGTCATGGCCGAATTTCCTGCCGGCAAGCTCGATCCGCAAGAAGGGCCATTGGCTTGCGCGATCCGCGAGCTGCGTGAGGAAACCGGCTATTCCGCGCGCGAATACGTTTATCTGACACGTATTCACCCGATCATTTCCTATTCCACCGAGTTCATCGACATCTACCTCGCCAAGGGCCTGACGGCCGGCGAGCGCCAGCTCGACGAAGGCGAATTTCTCGAAACGTTCACGGCCACGGTGCCTGAACTGCTCGAGTGGATCCGCACGGGCAAGATCAGCGACGTGAAGACGATCATCGGCACCATGTGGCTTGAAAAGGCGCTGTCCGGCACCTGGCCGCTCGGCACGCCCGAGCAGGGCTGACCTACGCTGTTCGCGCCGTCTTCCGCGCCAGAGCGACGAGGAAGATGGCCGTGCCAGCTTGCCCGGCGGCAAGTGCATCGATAGGCCGCCGCGGCCTCCATCCCTGTCTCGCCATTTTTCGCGCCGGCCTCGGCGGCGAATTTCGTCGCAGGCTACAATCCAGCCACGCCGGATCTTCCCCGGCAGCCCCGACCGTGATTTAGCACGATCGTTCTTTCCTTCCAGATTGCGCGTACACTCGCGAAACGCCCCGATTCAGCATGAAGGTCCTCGATTTACAGTGCACGCACGGCCATCGTTTCGAAGGCTGGTTTGCGTCCGCCGACGATTTCGAATCTCAACTGTCCCGCAAGCTGGTCGAATGCCCGGTGTGTGGGGCGACCGAGATCAACCGGATGCCGTCGGCGCCGCGTTTGAATTTGTCCGGCGCGACGCAAGGCAAATCGCAGGCGGCCGATCCGCAGCAGATGCAGGCGCAGTTGATGCGCACGCTGCGCGAGGTGCTGGAGAAGACCGAGAACGTGGGCGAGCGCTTCGCCGAGGAAGCGCGGCGCATCCATTACAACGAAGCCCCCGCGCGCAACATCCGCGGGGTGACCTCGCCCGAGGATGCCCGCGCACTCGTCGAAGAAGGCATCGAGGTGATGTCGCTGCCGGTGCCGGCCGCCCTGAAAGAGCCATTGCAATGATCCGATCCTGATCAGCGCGTGTCTTTCGGGCACAGCCCAAGGCCAGCGGCCAGGAGACACGATATGGATCCGGATGATGTTCTGTCGGCGGCGCGTCCTGCGTTGCCGCTTCAATGCAGCGTGAGGCCCATCGGCCGCGCGCGTCGCCTCACACGCTTTCCCTCCGCACTTTCACGACCCGAGCCGACGATGCACGGCGTTGCTGCACGGCTTGGAATTCGATACGACGATGCGGCCCGAAGCCGCGCAACCCGACAGGAGATATCAGCATGACGTTCGGTTATGAAGACCTGGAAGTCGGCACGTTGACCGAGATAGGCAAACACACGTTCACGCCGGAAGAAATCATCGATTTCGCGCAGCGTTTCGATCCACAGCCGTTCCATCTCGATGAAGCGGCAGGCAAGGCCTCGCCGTTCGGCGGTTTGGTGGCGAGTGGTTGGCACACCTGCTCGGTGTTCATGGGCATGCTGGTGCGCAACGTGCTGCATGATTCGACCAGCATGGGATCGCCCGGCATCGAGGAGATTCGCTGGATCAAGCCGGTGCGGGCCGGCGCGACGATCACGATGCAGCAGCGCGTTCTCGACAAGCGGCTGTCGGCGAGCCGTCCGGATCGCGGCATCGCGACGACCGAATGGATCGGCACCGATGAGCAAGGCGAAACCGTGATCACGGTGCGCTCGAAGATCATTTTCGGGCTGCGCAACCCGCAGGCGGCGGTATGAGCGGCGCGCCCGAAACGAAGCCCGAATTGAATCCGGAGCGGCCGCGCATTGCGTCGATCGAGGCGCTGCGCGCACTGGTCGGCGCGGATGGCTTCGCGAGCCGCTGGATCACCGTTGATCAGGAGCGCGTGAACCGTTTCGCCGACGCAACTGACGATCATCAATGGATCCACGTCGACCCCGAGCGGGCCTCGCGCGAATCGCCGTTCGGTGCGCCGATCGCGCATGGCTTCCTGACGCTGTCGTTGATTCCGTCGCTGATGACCGATGCGATCGAATTCGAGCAGCGCATGGGCGTGAACTACGGGCTGAACCGTGTGCGTTTCCTGCGGCCGGTGCCGGTGGGCGCGAAAGTGCGCGGCCTGTTCTCGGTCAAGACGGCAACCGACAGCAAGCAGGGCGGCCTGCAATGCGCGTGGTCGGTGGCGGTGCAGGTGGATTCGACCGGCGAACCGGCGCTGGCCTGCGCGGCCGAATTCATCACCCTGCATCTGTTCTGATGGCGGGATGAATGGCAACGCGCGCCCGGCCGGCGCGCGTTCGTGATGCCCATTTCGCTGCCTACGCCGTTGTGTAGCGCGCCAGTTCGAGCTTCGCGATGGCGTTGCGATGCACTTCGTCCGGGCCGTCGGCAAAGCGCAGCGTGCGCGCCGACGCATAGGCATAGGCGAGCGGAAAATCGTCGCTGACCCCGCCGCCGCCGTGGGCCTGAATCGCCCAGTCGATGACCTGGCACGCCATGTTCGGCGCCACCACCTTGATCATTGCGATCTCGCGACGCGCGGCCTTGTTGCCGGCGCGGTCCATCTTCCAGGCGGCATTCAAGGTCAGCAGCCGCGCCTGATCGATCAGGCAGCGCGCCTCGGCGATGCGCTCCTGCGTGACCGTCTGCTCGGCGACCGGCTTGCCGAACGCCACGCGTGCCAAGACCCGCCGGCACATCAGTTCGAGCGCGCGTTCGGCCAGGCCGATCAGGCGCATGCAGTGGTGGATTCGGCCCGGCCCGAGACGGCCCTGCGCGATCTCGAAGCCGCGGCCCTCGCCGAGCAGCAGGTTGGCGGCCGGTACGCGCACGTTGTCGAGCGTGATTTCCATATGGCCGTGCGGTGCGTCGTCGTAGCCGAACACGGTCAGCGGCCGATGCACGGTCACGCCGGGCGCGTCCGACGGCACGAGGATCATCGACTGCTGGGCATGGCGAGGCGCATCGGGATCGGTCTTGCCCATCACGATGTAGAGCTTGCAGCGCGGATCGCCCGCGCCCGACGACCACCATTTGTGGCCGTTGACGATATACGCGTCGCCGTCGCGTTCGATACGCGTGCGGATATTGGTCGCGTCCGACGACGCCACTTCCGGCTCGGTCATCAGGAACGCCGAACGGATCGTGCCGTCGAGCAGCGGGTCCAGCCACATCCGTTTCTGCTCGTCGGTGGCGTAGCGCTCGAGGGTTTCCATGTTGCCGGTGTCGGGCGCGTTGCAGTTGAACACCTCGGGCGACCACGGCACGCGGCCCATGATTTCGCACAGCGGCGCGTAGTCGAGATTCGACAGGCCCGCGCCGCGGTCGGATGCCGACAGGAACAGGTTCCAGAGGCCGGCCGCTCGCGCTTCGTTCTTCAGCGTGTCGAGCAGGCTCACAGGCTGCCAAGCGTTGCCGTCGTGCCGGTTGCGCGCGATTTCGTCCTGGAAGGCGCGTTCGTTCGGGTAGATATGGCTATCGAAGAAGGCGAGCAACCGCTCGCGCAGTACGTCGACCGTCGGGGAGTCATCGAAATCCATCGCAACCTCGCTGGAGTGGGACGTTCATCTGCATCGGAGCGGGCAATCGGAAGCGGGTGAAACGGGGTGATACGTCAGGAGAGAGCACGGTTCAGTGCACACGCTGTGCGTAGCGCCAGGCCAGTTCTGCCATCGGCCGGGCCTGCCGGCCGGCATCGAGGGCGCGTGCGCTCGACGCGGTGCCGTCGGCTACGCGCTTCATGATCCCCTGCAGGATCGCGGCGATCCGGAACATGTTGTAGGCCAGGTAGAAGTGCCAGTCGCCATCGATCGCGAAGCCGGTGCGTTCGACGTAGCGGGCGATCGTATGCCGTTCGTCGGGAATGCCGAGCGCCGCCCAGTCGAGCCCGGCGATTCCGCGGAAGCGGCCCGGCTCGTTGTGCCACGTCATGCAGTGATAGGCGAAATCGGCAAGCGGATTGCCGAGCGTCGACAGTTCCCAATCGAGCACGGCGAGCACGCGCGACGCGTCGGGCGCGAAGATCAGGTTGTCGAGCCGGAAATCGCCATGGACGATCGCGCTGCGCTCCTGCCCGGCATCGGTGGCCGGGATATGTTGCGGCAGCCAGTCGATCAGGCGGTGCATCGCTTCGATCGGCTCGGTTTCGGTGGCGGCGTACTGCTTGCTCCAGCGCGCAATCTGCCGTGCGAAATAGTTGCCGGGCTTGCCGTAATCGCCGAGGCCGAGCGCTTGCGGATCGAGCGCGTGCAGCGTGGCGATCACGCGGTTCATCTCGTCGTAGTGGGCCGCGCGGTCGGCCTGCGTCATGCCCGGCAGCGACGGATTCCACAGCACGCGGCCTTCGACGCAACTCATCACGTAGAACGCGCGACCGATGACCGATTCGTCCTCGCAGAGCGCGAGCATCTGCGGCACCGGCACATCGGTATTGGCGAGGGCCGCCATCACGCGGTATTCGCGGTCGATCGCATGTGCGGACGGCAGCAGTTTGGCGGCCGGCGCCGGTTTCGCACGCAGCACGTAGCGGCGTGCCGGCGTCACGAGCCGATACGTGGGGTTCGACTGGCCGCCGCGGAACTGCTCGATCGTCAGTGGGCCGGCGTAGCCGTCGAGATGGCCGGCGAGCCAGGCGTCGAGCGTGGCGAGATCGATGCGATGCGCCGCGCCGACGGGCATCGTGCCCTCGAAGGCGGAATAGTCGTTCGGGTCCGGATTCGCTTCCGGTTGCTGCGCTTGCGTCATCCTTTCCTCCGGGGCGCGGGCGGGCTCAGTGGGCCGCGTTCGCCAGGGTGAACTGGTGGTATAGCACTTCCATCGTGGTATTGCGGGCGTCGCGATGCAGGGCGTCGGGCGGCGTGTAGTTGATCTGGCGGATCACCCAGTCGTGCGCGTGCTCGCCGACGTCGAGCACGTTGATGCAGGCGGTGGACTGCGCGAAGCGGCCGATGAAGAGCCGCTGCTCGGGCAGCATCGCATGCGAGAGCAGGGCGCAATTGACACCGCCATGCAGTACCAGCAAGGCCGTGTCCCAGCCCGGGTCGGCGCGCAGCGCGGCCAGCGCCGGCAACACGCGGTCGAGCAATTCCCCGATCGTTTCGCCGCCGAGAAACGCGATGTGCTCGGGCACGACGCCGTCGAGCGCGTCGATGAAGGCGGCTTGCACCTCTTCGGCGGGCACGTCGGCCAGATGGCCGCCGCGAATCTCGCGCCAGGCCGGTTGGATCTCGATCTCGATGGCTTGCCCCGTTTCTTCCAGCACCCGCGATGCCGTTTCGACAGTGCGCTTCAGGCCGCTCGTGATGACGCGATCGAAGCGGATCGATTGTGCGGCGAACGCCCGCCCCGCCGCGCGCGCCTGCGTGCGGCCGTGGTCGTTGAGCGGGACGGTATCGGGATCGATCGGTTGTTGCGTGCTATCGAAATAGGTCACGTCGCCGTGACGCATCAGATAGATACGGCGGCGTTTCGGCAGGATGTATTGGGTCATGGTGGAATCAGCGGTGATAGACGGGCGGCCGTTTCTCGAGAAAGGCCGTGATGCCTTCAAGCGCATCCGCGTGGCGCAGCGACGCGACGAACTGATCACGCTCGGCCACCAGATGCGCGGCCAGCGTGTGCCCGGGCGCATCGGCCAGGAGTGCCTTGATGCGCGCCACGGCGTTCGGCGAAACGCGGCCGAGTTCGTCGGCCCAGGCGATGGCGTCGCCGAGCGCCGAACCGGCACGCGCGATGCGGTTGACGACGCCGAGATCATGCAGCCGTTTCGCTGCGACGGGCTTGCCCTCGATCAGGATTTCCGTGGCCAGCGGGCGCGGCAAGGCGCGCGCCAGGAACCACGAGCCGCCGCCGTCCGGTGTCAGACCCACGCGGGCGTACGACATGACGAACTTCGCGTCGTCGGCGGCCACGATCAGGTCGCAGGCCAGCGTCAACGAAAAACCGGCGCCGGCCGCGGCGCCTTCCACGGCCGCGATGACGGGCTTGGTTGCCGTCTGGATCGCGGTGATCCATTCGCCGAGCAGATCGATGCTGTCGGCTTGTACGGTCGGGTCCTTCGCGCGGTTTTCGAGCAATCGATTCAGGTTGCCGCCCGCGCAGAAGAAGCGGTCCGCGCCGGTCAGCACAACGGCGCGGATCGACGGATCGCGCTCGGCGGTATTCATCGCTTCGAGGCCGGCCGCGTACATGTCGGGATGCAGGGCGTTGCGCGCACCGGGGTTGGAGAGCGTCAGGACGAGTGTCGATTCGCTTTCGACGGGGCGGGATGCGAGCAGTTCGGCGCTCATGCGGGGTGTCTCCTGGAAGGCTGTCTCATGGCCGGCGCGGCGGCGGGTCGGCGCCGTGCGCCCGGTCGTTGGTTCTGCGAAGTGCTTTAGACTAGCACGCACGTGCTATTCGGCACGGCATGACGGGCTGCCGGCATCGCGAGCCGGCCCGCGTTTCGACCCAGCCAGGACAGGAGAACGACGATGCTGCAGTTGTGTGGTTTGCCGGTATCGAATTACTACAACAAGGTGAAGCTCGTGATGCTCGATCACGAGATCCCGTTCGACGAGCAGCTTTTTTCCTTGCCGCTGCGCGATGCCGATGCACTGGCCGCGTCGCCGTTCGGCAAGGTGCCGTTTCTGCGCACCGAGCAGGGCGCGTTGTCGGAATCGCAGGCGATCGTCGATTATCTGGCGGCGCGCTTTCCCGACAAAGGACTTTACCCGGCCGATCCGTTCGAGGCTGCGAAGGTACGCGAGCTGACGATCTTCATCGAGCTGTATCTCGAATGGGTGGTGCGCGATCTGTATCCGCAGGCGTTCTACGGCCGTGTCGTCAACGACGACCTCCTTCATCAGGCCGAGGCGCGCCTGAGTCGTGCGCTGGCGGTGCTGCGGCAGATGACGCAGTTCGCGCCCTACGTGTTCGGCGAAACGTACGGGATGGCCGACGTGGCCGCCTATATTCACCTGCCGCTGGTCGGGCTGGCGACCAAGGCCGTGTACGGGCGCGATTTCGTCGTCGAGGCGGGCATCGACTGGAAGGCGTACACGAAGCTGATTGGCGAGCGGCCCGCGGCCCGGCGCGTGAGCGCGGACCGCAAGGCCTACCTGGAGGCGGCGGCCGTCAAGCGTTGAGGGGTTCGGGATCAGAGCCTGGACAGGCGCTCGAGTGCGGTGGCGAGCGTGTCTTCGCGCTTGGCGAAGCAGAAGCGCACCACGCCCGATTCGTGCGGCTCGTGATAGAACGCCGACACGGGGATCGCCGCGACGCCGATCTCCGTCGTCAGCCATTGGGCGAATTCGGCTTCGGGCAGATCGCTGATCGCCGAGTAGTCGACGCACTGGAAGTAGGTGCCCGTGCACGGCAGCAGCTTGAAGCGCGTCGATGCCAGCCCGGCGCGGAACAGGTCGCGCTTCTTCTGGTAGAACGCCGGCAGCGTGAGGTACGGCGCCGGGTCGCGCAGATAAGCCGCCAGGCCGACCTGCATCGGCGTATTGACCGTGAACACGTTGAACTGATGGACCTTGCGGAATTCGGCCATCAGCGGCGCCGGCGCGGCTACGTAGCCGACTTTCCAGCCCGTGACGTGATAGGTCTTGCCGAAGCTCGACACGATGAAGCTGCGCGCGGCCAGCTCCGGGTAGCGCGCAACGCTTTCGTGCCGCGCGCCGTCGTACACCATGTGCTCGTACACCTCGTCGGACACGATCAGCACCTCGGTGCCGCGCACGATGGCTTCGAGCTGGCGCATGTCCGATTCGCGCCAGACCGTGCCGGTCGGGTTGTGCGGCGTGTTGATCAGGATCAGGCGCGTTTTCGGCGTGACGGCCGCGGCCAGCTTGTCGAACGGGATCGCGTAATCGGGCGCGTCGAGCGTGACGAACACCGGCTTGCCGCCCGCCAGTTCGATCGAAGGCAGGTAGCTGTCGTAGGTCGGCTCGACCACGATCACCTCGTCGCCCGGGTGCACGGCGCAGAGGATCGCGGTGAGCAGCGCCTGGGTCGCGCCGGCCGTCACGGTGATTTCGGTGGCCGGGTCGTAGCGCCGGCCGTAGATCTGCTCGATCTTGTCGGCGATCGCTTCGCGCAGCGGGGCCACGCCCGTCATCGGCGGGTATTGGTTGTGGCCGTCGCGCATGGCATTGGCCACCGCGTCGACGATCTTCGGGTCGCAGTCGAAATCGGGAAAGCCCTGGCCGAGATTCACCGCGCCTTTTTCCGTGGCAAGCGCACTCATGACGGTGAAGATCGTGGTGCCGACCTGCGGCAGGCGGGAAACGACGGCAGGCGTGACGGGCGTGGCGGACGGTGCGTTCATCGTGTGTCGGGCGTTCGGTTCGATTCGTTGAAAGGGCGGCGGTGGTTCGTGTTCCGGTGCGGCGGCGCGCCGTCAGGCGGGCGCCGGTTCGGTTGGCATCAGCCCGCACGCGACGACGAACGGTGCCGGCTGCAGAATCCGGAACCCGAAATCGCGTTCGGTGCGGCGCGACAGCTTCAGCAAGTCGCGATCCTTGGAGACGAGCCAGTCGGCTTCGACGGCGCGCGCGAGATCGAGAAATTTCTGATCGTCGCGATCGCGGCATTTCGGCAACGGCAGTGCGTCGTCGGGCAGGGGCGCCGAGGTGTCGACCTGCTGCGTGAGCCGCACGACGACGGCCAGGGCGGCGGGCTTGTCGATCTGGCGTGGCGCGAACTGCGGATAATCGAGCACGCGTTCGAGTTCCCTCAGGCAGCGCGCATCGATCAGCGCGACCAGCGTGCCGTTTTCGAGGGCAGTGCGGATAGGGCGCGTGGCCGGGTCGTCGAACACGAGGATATCGATCCAGACATTCGAGTCGAGCACGACGCGGCGCCCGTCTCGCGGAGCGTTGGGGCTGGGCATTCGTTACAATCGGTGATTTTTGTCTGACGGCACCTTAGCGCGTGCCGGCGAGCCTCCATGATAATCGTTCTCTCCCCCGCGAAATCGCTCGATTACGAGACCCCGCCCCATATCCCGACGCATACGCTGCCCGATTTCGTCGACGAGGCGGCCCAGTTGATCGATGGATTGCGAAAATTGTCGCCTCAGCAGATTGCCTCGCTGATGGACATTTCGGACCCGCTCGCTCACCTCAATTTCCAGCGTTACGCCGACTGGTCTCGCCAGTTCACGACCGACAACGCCAAGCAGGCGGTGCTCGCGTTCAACGGCGACGTGTACGAGGGGTTCAACGCGCGCTCGCTGTCGGCCGCCGATCTGGATTACGCGCAGCAGCACGTGCGTGTGCTGTCCGGGCTGTACGGCCTGCTGCGTCCGCTCGATCTGCTGCAGCCGTACCGGCTCGAAATGGGCACGCGTTTCGAAAACCCGCGCGGCAAGGATCTCTACGCGTTCTGGGGCGAGCGCATCACGCGCGCGCTGAACACTCAGCTCGCCGCGCGCACCGCCGATTCGCGCGTGCTCGTGAACTGCGCTTCGACCGAGTACTTCAAGTCGGTCAAGCCGAAGCTGCTCGACGCGCCGATCATCACGCCCGTGTTCGAAGATTGGAAGGGCGGCCGCTACAAGATCATCAGCTTCCATGCCAAGCGGGCGCGCGGCCTGATGGCGCGTTACGCGGTCACGAACCGGATCGCCTCGGCCGAGCGGCTGCGCGATTTCGCAGAGGAAGGCTATGCGTTCGAAGCGTCCGCGTCGAACGATTCCACTTATGTGTTCCGTCGCCGGCTTGACGCGTGATCCACGCGGCGGCCGTCGCGGATTGAATTTTCACGGGGCCTCACGAGGGCGCCGCTTCCAGGAGACAAGATGACGCTGTCGATTTCCACCCAGTTCGACGCCGGCGCGATCGATGTCGTGTCGTGCGACAGCCCCGACGCGATCCGCCTGCGCATTCGCAGCGACAATCAGTCGGCGTTCGCGCAGTGGTTCTATTTCCGCCTGTCGGGCGCGCGAGGCGAGCGTTGCGTGATGCGTTTCGAGAACGCGCACGAGAGCGCCTACCCGGCCGGCTGGCGTGGCTACCGCGCGGTCGCGAGCTATGACCGCGTGAACTGGTTCCGTGTACCGACCGAGTTCGACGGCACCGTGATGACGATCGATCACACCCCCGATTTCGACAGCATCTACTACGCGTACTTCGAGCCGTACGGCGAGGAGCGCCATGCCGAGTTCCTCGGCGCGGTGCAGCAGATGCCGCAGGCCAACGTGGTCGATCTCGGCCGTACCGTGGAAGGCCGGCCGATGTCGCTGCTGGTGCTGGGCACGCCCGACGAAACGGGCGCGAAGAAGAAAGTCTGGATCATCGCGCGCCAGCATCCCGGCGAATCGATGGCCGAGTGGTTTGTCGAGGGGCTCGTCAAGCGCCTGGCCGGCTGGGGCGACTGGGCCGGCGACGCGGTGGCGCGCAAGCTCTACGATCACGCGACGTTTTACATCGTCTCGAACATGAACCCGGACGGCAGCGTGCATGGCAACCTGCGCACCAATGCCGTTGGCGCCAACCTGAATCGCGAGTGGATGGAACCCGATGCGGCGCGCAGCCCCGAGGTGCTGGTGGTGCGCGATGCGATTCACGGGATCGGCTGCGACATGTTCTTCGATATCCACGGCGACGAGGATCTGCCCTACGTGTTCGTGGCCGGTTCGGAGATGCTGCCGGGCTTCACCGATCGCCAGCGCGAGGAGCAGGACGCGTTCATCGCGGCATTCAAGCAGGCGAGCCCGGATTTTCAAGATGAATATGGCTATCCGGCCAGCAAGTATCGCGAGGATGCGTTGAAGCTGGCGTCGAAGTATATCGGCCACGCATTCGGCTGCCTGTCACTGACGCTCGAAATGCCGTTCAAGGACAACGCCAATCTGCCTGACGAGCGCGTGGGTTGGAACGGTGAGCGAAGTGCCTCGCTGGGTGCCGCCATGCTGCTGCCGATTCTCAATCACGTGCAGCGTTTCGCTTGATCGATCGGGCGTGCTGAAAGCAAAAGGCCGGAATGTCAAAACATTCCGGCCTTTTCGTTTGCTGAACCGGGCCTGCGCCGCTGCGGCGCGCACCGGCTTATTTCTTCGACGCGGGCTTCTTCTTCACGACCTTCTTCGAGCTTGCCGATTTCTTGACCGTGCCGCCCTTGTGCGTGGATTTGCTGCCGGCCTTGGCTTTCGTCTTCGACTTGACGTGCCGGCCGTGGACGACGCGCTTCGACGAACTCGTGCGCTCGACGCGCGGCTTGGCGGGCGGAACCGGATCGTTCCAGCCGAATGCAAGCATCTGGCTGCCCACATAGCCGCAGCGGAACTTCAGCGTGGAGGGATCGCCGCCGTTCTGCGGAATGCCGAGCCCTTCGATGGTCACGATATTGTCGACCTTCACACGTTGCTTGCCTTCGTCGAACGAATCGTTCCACGGCGTAACGGTAGCGTTGTTGCTGTCGAAGGCGCTGGGCGGAAATTCGACGTGATCGAATGCCGACGAGGTGCTGGCGATAAAGTTGCCGTGCGCGGCGCAATCGGCGACGAGCGGATCGGCGTGCATCTCGGTGATGTACTTGTTGATCAGTTCGGTGCGCTGATCGAGCAGATCGGCATAGGCGGGGGCGGAAAGCGCAAGCGACAGGCCTGCGACACAGGCTGCCAGCTTGCCGAACACGCCAAAAAGACGCTGGGCGGGGAAGCTGTCCATCAGGAATTTGAGAGTGCGGAGTGAAGACACCGGGCACGTAAGATGCCCGGCGAAGAACAAGAGTTCAATCTTAGCGCAATTTTTTTGACATGCCGCGATCCATTCGAGGGTGAAGGCGAAATGTCATGAAGCGGAAATGTGGCGGTGCGGTGGGCAGACGTCAGGCTCTCGGGCCGCCGAGCCGGTAACGGCGCACATCGAACGTGGTGACCCATTCGGGCTTGTAGATTGCGATCAGGGCGGTGGCCATGCCGGTGAACCAGGCTTCGCCGAGTGCAAGCAGCACGGTGTTCAGGCCGTAGCCTGCCGGCATCACGAGTGTCGATCCATCAGCCAGCCCGATCTGCACGCCGGCTGCGGCTGCCGCCACGGCAATGATCGTCACGGCCGGTGCGACGAAGCCCTGCCCGACGATGAAGGTGAGCAGGTTGTGCGGCAACCAGGCCGTCGCTGCACGCTGCATCAGCGTGGACACGGCAACCGGAAGTGCGCCATAGACGAGATAGGTGATGCCGATGCCTTGCCAGGTTGCATCGAAGACGACGGCGGCGATGCCGGTGACCGCGCTCATGGCGACCAGCGCGAGTGTCCAGTCAAACAACGTGGCGATCAACGTCGCGCCAAGCAGATGCATGACCAGACCGTCGTCGAGCCATGCATTCGATGCCCACAGCACGGTAATGGTGGCGATCAAGGCGCACCAGACGTGTTGCAGCGTTGGATCCTTCAGGCGATGGAACGGACGTTTCCACAGCGCGAGCGCGAGCAGCACCCCGGCAGCGATCCAGCCACCGGCAGCGACCCAAAGCGGAAGCGGCGTGTACAGGAAACCCATGGTTTTAATATTACTCGTTGAAGCTAAAAAATGGGAACCGATTCGACGTCCGTCCGGCCGTCAGGTGTTGCGTTTCAGCGTCGTCGGTGCGGATTCGGCCGCCATTGGCATCGGTGCATGCGGGCCCTCGCAGGCGCTCATTGGATACTTTTTGCCACGCAACGGAATGACCCCTGGTGCGCCGAGCACCGGCCGCGGAAAGCCTTGTGGCTGGGTGGTCAGTACTTCGAGATGTGGCGGTAGCCAGCCATTGTAGATGGCGACGGCAGCGGCGCGGTTCGCCGCACCGAGCTGTTGGAAAATACTGGCCAGGTGAATCTTGACCGTGCCCTCGCTGATGCCGAGCGTGCGTGCAATCATTTTGTTGGTATTGCCCATATGGACGAAGCGCATGATCTGCGCTTGTCGCGGAGACAGCGTGCCGACCGTTGGCCTGCGACGTAGCGGGATGCGGTTGACGATGTGTGCGGTGCGGGCACCGTCGACCTGCGTTTCGATCAGATCAAGCGCGCCGGGCGGGACGTAGTAACCGCCGAGCAGCACCATTTCAAACGCACGTATCACGAGATGCGAACCCATGTTGCGCGGCACGATGCCTTGTGCACCCGTGGCGAATTGCTGCCGCGCTTCTTCGCGCGAGGTGGCATCGATCAGTACGGCCACCGGTGTGGGTGCGCAGGCGTCGCAGAGCGCGCGAAGATCGTCGAGTCGCAGGCCCTTCGGTGCATCCACGACGATCAGGTCGAAGCTGCCCTGCTTGACCAGGCGCATCGCTTGCCGCCAATCCCTTGCATCGCTGCAACCGCTGCGCCGATCGATCTGACGTAACAGTGCCTTCAAGCCATCGCGGCGTTCCGCATCCGGACTCAACACCATGAATCTCATCTCTGCCTCCTTGTTCGCGTTATTGATGGATGACGATGTAGCGTCCCGGCCATGATGACAAAACGCCTGGGTCGTGTCGGCCTAGCTGAAAGTCATAGGAAGAATCGCAAGTATGTGAAAAAAAAGAGCCGCCTAGTCGGCGGCTCTTTGTCACGGCGAAGTACGGCCGAGGGTCGACGGCTCAGTGGAAGTGCGGCTGTGCCGGCGATGCATCTTCCGGCATTTCTGCGTGGACAATTTCGCCAAGCGGGTCGGCATAGAGCGGAACGCCGCAGTCGTCGCAGTATTCCGGTTCGAAGCGGCCGGCATGGCGGCGGATGTCGGTCACGCCCGTTTCCTTGAGCAGCGAGACGATTTCCTCGAGCGGGCCGTCGATTGGCGTGTCCGCGTCGATCATCGTGTCTTCGGCCGCGACATCACCGTTCTCGCGTCCGTAGAGCGGCCACACGACGCCGTAGATCACGTCGTTGCTGCCGCGGCGGGTGAAGCCGATTCGATATTCGTCAATGCGTCGCTCGCCGAACCCTGCAACCACTGCGCGCAGCTCTTGCGGTGCCGCACCGATCGTATCGAACAGATAGCGGGTCGCCGTGCGCACGGTGTGTGGGCGAACGCGTTCGTCGGCGTCGCGGCAGGCCGAGTAATAGGCATCCGGCAGCAGGCACTCGAATTCGCAGCCCGGCAACGCGACGGACAGATTGGCGCCGCCCTGGCCCGTCCATTGTTCGAGACACTGGCCGCGCTCGATACGCGCGCCCTGATCTTCTTCCTGCCAGCGGAACATGGCCGAACCGGCCGGCGCGGCCACGACGGCGAGCAGGAAGCGCGGATCGGCGAGGATCGGGGATGTCTCGGGCAGGTCGCCAAAGTTGATGCGCGGCGTTTGGCCGCCCAATGCGGCTTGCGCCAACTGCTGCGTGAGGCGGTAGGCCTCGACGTGATGGCGCGGCAACTGGTCGATGCTGTAGAGGAACGGCGCGAGCGCCACGTGCGTCTGTTCGGCCAGTACATGTGCTTGCAGATGCGTGTGCAGCACATCAGCGATTTCCGTCTTGAGCGGGCCGGACGGAATCATGTAGCGCGTCCAGGCGAGAATCGGTATCGCGACGAGCAGGGCTTCGTGCGTTTGTCCTTCGTGCTCGAGCAGCAGCGATTCGCTATGCGTCTCGGCCATGTCGGCGAGTGCGCCGTAGGCGTCTGCATGGTTCTGTTGCAGATGGTCGAGCGCCGCGTCAAGGGTCGTCTGATTGCCGTTGCGGATCACCTTCGTGAGCAGCGCGTCGAGCTTCGCTTCCCAGAACCGATCTTCGACGCGACTGCCGGACGCGAACAGCGCGAGCGACAAGCCGACCAGTTTGTCGGCATCGGGGGGAAGGCGTTTGGCGGTTCGCTGGCGCATAGATCTCGATCAATATTAGAGTGGGTGCGATGAACCTGCCATTTTAGTCCGTTCCTGGCGGATGCTGCGGTTCACACCAACGAGCGTGCGTCCTGGCGCAAGCGAGATCGATCTCGGCGACTGAAAGGAGGAGGTATGCGAAAAAAATGCTCGAACCCTCTTGCATGATCGGGAAAGCTTGCTTAGAATTCGGCCTCTCTCGCGATGACGGAAACGCAGAACGGGAGGAGAAGCCAGGCAGGACAAGGAGAGCGCCGAAATTTGGGCCGCTTCTTTGAACTGGTGAAGAACTCGATCGATGCAGTCTGTTGATCGAAGCGCTGAAAAAAGTAGTTGACGCGCTTCAAAATGT
>NZ_BAAILN010000147.1:0-234 GCF_054589155.1 Burkholderia sp. 3C | reverse complement strand
CCACCACTTGCTGCTGATACGTCTTGAATTCCGCCGAACCGGCTTCCTTGAACGCCACCGCCTTCGCCGCGATCACGTGCATCAGCGGGCCGCCCTGGATCCCCGGGAAGATCGCCGAGTTGATCTGCTTCTCGAACTCCGCCTTCATCAGGATCACGCCGCCGCGCGGGCCGCGCAGGCTCTTGTGCGTCGTCGTGGTCACGAAATCGGCGTGCGGCACCGGGTTCGGATACA
>NZ_BAAILN010000146.1:0-291 GCF_054589155.1 Burkholderia sp. 3C | reverse complement strand
CCTGTTCCCTTGCTGTCCATATCGTGCTGGAAGAACTGGGCGTGCCTTACTCGCTGGCGCCTACCGTGATCGCCAACGGGGCCACGCAGTCGGCGGAATATCTCGCCATCAACCCGAAGGCGCGCGTGCCGGCGCTGCATGTCGAAGGGCAGACGAAAGTCCTCACCGAGCTGCCGGCGATCATGGCGTATCTGGTCAGGCAGTATCCCGACGCAGGCCTGGTTCCCGCCGACCCGCTCGAGGAAGCCCGTTGCCACGAACTGCTCAACTGGATCGCCGGCTGGGTGCACG
>NZ_BAAILN010000145.1:0-333 GCF_054589155.1 Burkholderia sp. 3C | reverse complement strand
TCGATGGCAACGGCGGCATGATGACCGTGAAATTCTCCCCGGGGCAGGTCGCGCCGGGCTACAAGCTGTTGCTGATCATCGACGGCCGCATGTATGAACATGCGTTGAGCGCGACGGCGCTCGCCACGGGTTTGGCGAGGTTCGATGCGCCCGTCATGGGCGCGAAGCAGGTTTCAGCGGCCCTGGTCGATACGGCCGGCAATATCTCGTCGTACAGGGACGATCACGCCGCGACGCTCAATGCACCGACCGAGCAAGCGCTCACCGGCACGATCGCGCGCTACGGCGGCAGCGCGGACACGGTGTTCACCGTGGCCGATGTCGGCTATTTTT
>NZ_BAAILN010000144.1:0-1145 GCF_054589155.1 Burkholderia sp. 3C | reverse complement strand
CGCGGCGCTCGCCGTGGCGGCCCTGGCCGGCGCCTGGACGGCGAGCGCCGCGGCCGGCACGCTGACGATCAATATCGCGTTCAAGGGCGCGAGCCAGCGCACCGTGTGGACGCAGGTGATCGAGCAGTTCCGCAAGGCGCATCCCGGCACCGAGGTGAAGACCGCGTTCGTCGACGAGGAAGCCTACAAGGCGCAGTTGCCGAACTGGCTGATGACCGCGCCGCCCGACATCGTCACCTGGCACGACGGCGAGCGCATGGCCTACTACGCCAAGCGCGGCCTGTTCGAGGATCTGTCGGCCGACTGGCAGGCCAATCATTGGGACGGCATGTACGCGTCCACCAAGGAGGCCTCGTCGTACAACGGCAAGCCGTACGCGGCGCCCACCGTGTATTACGCGTGGGGCATGTTCTATCGCAAGAACCTGTTCAAGAAGGTCGGGATTGCGAACGAACCGGCCACCTGGGCGGAATTCCTCGACGATTGCAAGAAGCTCAAGGCGGCCGGCATCACGCCGATCGCCGTGGCCGGGCGCGATGCGTGGACGCTGGCCGGCTGGTTCGACTATCTCGACCTGCGCCTGAACGGCAACGCGTTCCACCAGCAACTGATGGCGGGCACCATCCCCTACACCGACGCACGCGTGAAGAAGGTCTACGCGGCGTGGCGGCAACTGATCGACGCGGGCTACTTCATCGACAACGCACTGTCCTACGATCTCGACGCCGCGCAGCCGTTCCTGTTCCAGGACAAGGCCGCGATGATGCTGATGGGCACCTTCATCACCGGCGGCTTCACGCCGGCGGTGCGCCAGGACATGGGCTTCTTCCGCTTCCCGGTGATCGACCCGAAGGTGCCGACCGCCGAGGATGGCCCGGTCGAATCGTTGCACATTCCGTCGAAGGCGAAGAACAAGGCCGACGCGCACGCGTTCCTCGCCTACACGCAAACGCCCGCGATCAGCGCGCAACTGGCCAAGGGGCTCGGCTCGCTGCCGGCCAACAGCCAGTCGCCGGAGCCGGACGATCCGATCTCGAAGATCGGCTTCCATATCCTGTCGAGCACGACGGGCGGCATCGCGCAGTTCTACGATCGCGACATGACCAAGGAGATGGCCGACGAAGGCATGAAGGGCATGCAGCAGG
>NZ_BAAILN010000143.1:0-333 GCF_054589155.1 Burkholderia sp. 3C | reverse complement strand
AAAAATAGCCGACATCGGCCACGGTGAACACCGTGTCCGCGCTGCCGCCGTAGCGCGCGATCGTGCCGGTGAGCGCTTGCTCGGTCGGTGCATTAAGCGTCGCGGCGTGATTGTCCCTGTACGACGAGATATTGCCGGCCGTATCGACCAGGGCCGCTGAAACCTGCTTCGCGCCCATGACGGGCGCATCGAACCTCGCCAAACCCGTGGCGAGCGCCGTCGCGCTCAACGCGTGTTCGTACATGCGGCCGTCGATGATCAGCAACAGCTTGTAGCCCGGCGCGACCTGCCCCGGGGAGAATTTCACGGTCATCATGCCGCCGTTGCCATCGA
>NZ_BAAILN010000142.1:0-410 GCF_054589155.1 Burkholderia sp. 3C | reverse complement strand
GCAGTTGCGTCAGGCCACGTATTTTTATCAGCCTCATCCACGTGACGACCGCGCCGAACGCCAGCGCATCCGGGACATTGCCGAAACCCGGATTAGATATGGTGTAGAGCGCATCCACGTCTTGTTGCGACGAGAAGGCTAGCTAATCAATCACAAGAAGACGTATCGGATCTACTGCGAGGAAAAGCTGAATTTGCGGCGTAAGCGGCCGCGCCGGCGCGTGGCAGCCGCGCACCGCATGGAGCGGCCGGAAATCTCTACCGTCAACACGTGCTGGAGCATGGACTTCGTGGCCGATCAGCTGTTCAACGGGCAAAAAATCCGCGCCTTAACTGTGGTCGATAATTTTAGTCGGGAGAGCGTGGCGATCACGGTCGATTACGCCTTGAAGGCAGCCGATGTCGTCGCTA
>NZ_BAAILN010000141.1:0-217 GCF_054589155.1 Burkholderia sp. 3C | reverse complement strand
CGATGTGCAGATGACGCAGGAGCTGATCGCCGACATGCTCGGCGTGCGTCGCGCGAGCGTGACGGAAACCGCGAGAAAACTCCAGGAGGCGGGCCTGATCCGCTACTCGCGCGGCAAGATCGAAGTGCTCGATCGCGCCGCGCTGGAGCGTCATGTGTGCGAGTGCTATCAGGTGGTGCGCGAGGAAAGCGATCGGCTGCTGTCGCCACGGTGATCG
>NZ_BAAILN010000140.1:0-210 GCF_054589155.1 Burkholderia sp. 3C | reverse complement strand
ACGACACGTCGGTCAGCATCGCCGTCGAGGTCTTCAGCACGACCGCCGTGCTGTCCCCGCTCCGGGTGCCTGCGCCATTCATCACGCGCGTCTGGATCGTCCAGTCGCCGGTGTGGGCATTCGGATCGATCGCCACCCATTTGCCGTTCGACTGCATCAACGCGTCTTGCCACGTACGCCCGCCGTCGGTCGAGGTTTGCACCCGGTCGC
>NZ_BAAILN010000139.1:0-218 GCF_054589155.1 Burkholderia sp. 3C | reverse complement strand
CTGGACAAGCAGATGCTGCAGGAGGTGGTGCAAAAAAAGCTATGAAGCCGGCGCGCAAACGCGCGCTGGCTGACTTCTTGATCCAGGCCTATCGCGTAAGCATCCGGCGAGCGACGGCCGTATTGCAGTTGCGTCAGGCCACGTATTTTTATCAGCCTCATCCACGTGACGACCGCGCCGAACGCCAGCGCATCCGGGACATTGCCGAAACCCGGATT
>NZ_BAAILN010000138.1:232367-239080 GCF_054589155.1 Burkholderia sp. 3C | reverse complement strand
CGTCGACCCGCGCCCGCACCTGGGCGACCAGGAAGGCATTGGTGCGGCCCGGCAGTTCGGAGACGACCGGCACGGATTGCGGCTGGACCGTCACTACGCCGACTTCCGGCGTCTGCTGAGGCGGGGCCGATTGTTTTTGTCCGCAGGCGGCAAGGAAGACTGCTGCCGCAGCGACACTGATTAAGCGGTATGGAACCCGTTCGACGCGCATGGAACGACCTCATTTGTAACAAAGAAGTAAGTGCTTGGCCTGGGGCCGCGACACGAATGCGCCGTGAGGCGCCGATCGAACACACCAGAAATGCAGGACTACGAATACGACAACGACGACAACGGCACGCAGGCCGCCGTGCCGGGAGACGCCGCAGCGAACGCGGCGCGATACGGAAGGGAAATCAGCAGAAAGGGATATTAACTGATTGCCACGAGGGTATTCGATCTACTGCTTGGGTCCTTCGATCGTGGGTGGTATTGTATATACGTTCGTGTATGTATGTAAAAGTCGTTCATCGACAATACAAATTCTTACAAATTACCGACGATTACGAACGTAAGTTCACACCCGATTTCTCGCGCCGGGTGACGTCGTCGGCGCCGACATCCCACACAGGCACCCGCCATGGTCAGACGTACCAAAGAGGAAGCGCTTGCGACCCGCAACGGCATCCTCGACGCCGCCGAACAGGTTTTTTTCGAAAAAGGCGTCTCGCACACGACGCTTGCCGATATCGCCCAGCATGCGGGCGTGACGCGCGGTGCGATCTACTGGCACTTCGCCAACAAGAGCGAGCTGTTCGATGCGATGTTCGACCGTGTGTTCCTGCCGATCGACGAGTTGAAGGCGACCTCCGACAAGCCGCGAGCCGATCCGCTCGGGCGCATCCGCAAAATCCTGGTGTGGTGTCTGCTCGGCGTGGCGCGCGATTCGCAACTGCGGCGCGTGTTCAGCATCCTGTTCATGAAATGCGAGTACGTGGCCGATCTCGAACCGCTGCTGCAGCGCAATCGCGCCGGCATGTCGGAGGCCCTGCACAACATCGAGGGTGACCTGAAGCAGGCCGTCGCCAACGGCGAATTGCCGGCCGATCTCGACACCTGGCGCGCGACGCTGATGCTGCACACGCTGGTCAGCGGCTTCGTGCGCGACATGCTGATGTTGCCCGACGAAATCGATGCCGAGCAGCACGCCGAGCCGCTGGTCGACGGCGTGTTCGACATGCTTCGACTCAGCCCCTCGCTGCGGCGCCCGCCGTCCGCCTGACATCCGCCGAAACCGGCGGCGCGGCCCTGCCGTTCCCGCCTCGATGAAAACGCCGCATCGCGATGCGGCTGCCTGCCCGGTGCGCTAGTCCAGCCAGTGCGCCAACGCGAGCGCCACGATCACCACCGCCACCACCGCGAGCCATACCCACGGCGGCACGATCACGCCGAGACCGGAGCCGGGCTCGGGCGACAACGTCCCGCGCCCGGATAGCGCACCGCCGAATCCCGATTGCGCCCGTGCGCGCCGCAACGCGGCCGACAGCCCGTCGGGCCGCCGGAACACATGCCGACGGCGCAGCCCGGCCGTGGCGAGGTTCGGCGCGAGACCGTGCCGGGCCAGCAGGGTGGCGCTGAATTCGTTGAAGAAATCGTCGGCGAAGCGCAGCAGGCCCTCTTCGATCTGCCGGTAGCGCAGTTCGGCCAGCGGGCCGGCCGCGGTCGCGCGGATGGCGTAATGGATGCGGGTGGAGACGGCCTCGCCGTTTCGATGGGTGCCGAGGCGCACCTCGAGCTGGCCGCGCAACACGCCGCCGCCGTCGGTGCGGGCAATGAACAGCAGCGTGCGGCGTGGCCGGTGGCCGGCCGCCGGAGGCTGAAGATGCACGCGCACCGTGTAGCGCGCGCGCAGTGGACCGAACGGCACGGTCAGCTTGAGCGAGTAGTCGTCGGCGGAGAGCCGGGTCAACGCGTCGCAATGCTCGGCGCTCGCCCGCAGCAGCGCGAGATCCTGCAACGCCGCCCAAACGTCCGACGGCGCAAGCGGAATGCGCAGCGCGTCGTTCAGCTCCATGCCTCTCCCCGATTTCGCGGTCGCGCCGCGCCACCCTGCGATGCCGTCGTGCCGGCGACGGTCGAAAAAAAACCACGGCCCGAGCCGTGGTTTTCATTATCTAGTATCTGCGGCAATTGTGCGCAGGCCGCCGCCGCTGTTGCGCGCGCGACGCGCTTACTGCGCGGCCCAGGTGAAGGCCGTCTTGGCGCCGCCCTTGGCCGGCACGGTGACGCTGTGAGTCTGCACCTTGCCGTTGTAATCGGCCGTCACCTTGTACGAACCCGGCTTCAGGCGAACCAGCATGTACGGGCCGCGCGTGTCGGCCTTCAGGGCCTCGCCGCCATGGCCCGAAATCGAGACGTGCACACCCGACAGGAATTCGCCGCCCGCGCCCGTGAAGCGCATCGACAGCGGCCATTGATGCTCGGCCTGCTGGAACGCATGGGATTCGTCGAGGCCGACGCCACCCGACACGTAGCTGACATCGCCCTGCTGCTGCGCGTCAGGCAGCGCGGACTGCGCATAAGCGCCGCCGACGAGGCCGAAGGACAATGCGGCGACGAGCAGGAACTTCGAAATGTGTTGTTGTTGCATGGTTAGTCTCCTTCCTTGCAAAAAAGGAATGGTGGCGCCCCGGGCACCACCGTGAATCCGGGCCTTTTACCCGATCGGGCGCTATACCAGCAAAAATCGCGCCAGATGCTTGCCTCGCCCGGTCAGCTCAGATCGACCGGCACGAAAATCTGCGCGTTGTCGCGCTGGATCAACAGCGCCAGGCTGTTGCCCGCGCTCTTGACCGCATCGCGCAACTGCTCGGGGCTCGTGACCGGCCGGCCGTTGACCGCGAGGATCACGTCGCCCGGCTGCACGCCGGCGTTGGCGGCCGGCCCGCTGGCCTGCTGCACCATCAGGCCGTGCGTGAGCGAAGTGCCGGCGCGCTCCTGCGGGCTCAACTGCCGCACCGCCACGCCGAGGCGGCCCTGTTCGGCCGGTTCGTCGTTGCTGGCGGTTTGCTGGCTATCCGTCAGAGAAGCGAGCGTGACCGTGACATCCTTGCGCGACTTGTCGCGCCAGATCTGCAGATCGGCCTTGGTGCCCGGCTTCAGGCTGGCGATCTGGCCGGGCAGCATCGTCGAATCCTGCACCGGCGTGCCGTTCACCGACAGGATCACGTCGCCCGGCTGCAGGCCCGCCTTGGCGGCCGGCCCCTTCGGATCGACCGAGCTGACCAGCGCGCCGTCGGGCTTCTGCAACCCGAACGAGCTGGCGAGCGTCTGGTCGAGGCCCTGCACGGCCACGCCGAGACGGCCGCGGCTCACATGGCCGGTCTGCACCAGTTCGTCCTTGACCTTGATCGCTTCGTTGATCGGAATCGCGAACGACAGGCCCTGGAAGCCGCCCGTCTGCGAATAGATCATCGAGTTGATGCCGATCACCTCGCCTTGCAGGTTGAACAGCGGGCCGCCCGAGTTGCCGGGGTTGACCGGCACGTCGGTCTGGATGAACGGCGTGTAGTTCTCGTCCGGCAGCGCGCGCGACTTGGCGCTGATGATGCCCGACGTCACGGTGTTGTCGAAGCCGTACGGCGAGCCGATCGCCACCACCCACTGGCCGACCTTGCTCTGCTGCGGATCGCCGATCTTGACCACCGGCAGGTTCGACGCGTCGATCTTCAGCACCGCGACGTCGGATTGCTTGTCGGCACCGATCACCTTGGCGCGGTATTCGCGCTTGTCGGTCAGCTTGACGGTGACGACGTTGGCGCCGTCGATCACGTGCGCGTTGGTCAGGATGTAGCCGTCGGGGCTGACGATGAAGCCCGAACCGAGGCTCGTGCTCGGCTGGTCCTGATCCTGGCCGCCACCGCCGCCGCCCATGCCCGGCACCTGGCCGTAGAAGTGCTTGAAGAACTGGTAGAACGGATCGCTCGGGTCGATCGGCAACTGCTGCGCGCCGCCGCCACCGCCGCGCCGCGCCGAGGTCTTCACCACGTGCTTGGCACTGATGTTCACGACGGCCGGGCCGTAGGTTTCGACCAGGCCCGAGAAATCGGGAATGCCCGTCTTCGCGGCCGCCTCGGCCGGCATCAGCGCGGCGGCCTGCGCCGGCGAGATGATCTGGGGCGGCGCGGCGTGACGCGTGCCGGCGACGTACGTTGCGGACAATGCAGCCGCTACGGCCACGACAATGGCGCTGCGCGCCAGGAAACGGGTGTTCATCGTGCTACCTCCTCGTTGATGGTTCGCAGCGTAAAGGGACTGTCTTAAAGGAGGCTTAACCGAAGCGGGGACAGACCGGAGAGCCGCACCAACCGGCCTTCAAATGGCTTTCATGCCGGGCGCGCGGCAGCAAACGCGATCTCGACGAGCAGGCCGCCCGCCGCCGATTCGCCAAGCAGGACGGTGGCGTTCTGCTGCGCGGCGACGCGCTTGACGATCGCCAGGCCCAGCCCGCTGCCCGATACGTCGGTGCGTGCCCGCGCCGACGTGTCGCGGTAGAAGCGATCGAACACGCGCTCGCGCTCGCCGGGCGGAATGCCGGGGCCGCTGTCGGCCACCCGCACCACCGCGCGGCCGGCTGCGTCGAGGCTCAGCGTGACATCCACGCGGCCACCTTCGGGCGTGTACTTGACGGCGTTGTCGAGCACGTTGCTGAACAGCACGCGCAGCGCGCCGATATCGGCGTCGACGGTGGCCCGTTGCGCCTCCTCGATGCCCAGGTCGATATTGCGCCGTTGCGCAACCACCGCATGCGCGCTGACGCAATGCGCGAGCACCTCGGTCAGCGACACCGGCTCGCGCACGGTCGCGCCGTCGGGTTCGGAGCGCGCCAGCGCGAGCAGTTGCTCGGCCAGCCGGGTGGCGCGCGTGACGCCGCTCTGCAGATCGGCGAGCGCCTCGCGGCGCGTTTCGTCGTCCTGCGCGCGCGCCACCAGTTGCGTCTGGATCTGCACGGCCGCGAGCGGCGTGCGCAGCTCGTGAGCCGCATCGGCCACGAACGCCTTCTGCGTATCGAGCGCGGCGGCCAGCCGCGCGAGCAGCCCATTCAGCGCATGCACGAGCGGCTGCACTTCCTGCGGCAACCGCGTGTCGGGCAGCGGGTCGAGCGCCTCGGGCCGGCGCGATTCGACCGCCCGCGTGACGCGCCGCAACGGCCGCATGCCGCGCCCGACGATCATCCAGACGGCCGCACCGAGAAACGGCAGCAGCAGGATCATCGGCCACACGGTGCGCAGCGCGACGCTGGCCGCGAGCCGGTTGCGCACCGACACCGGCTGCGCGAGCTGCACCACGTTATCGCCGACGATCGCGCCGTACACGCGCCATTCGCCGCGATCGGTGTGTTCGGTGGAGAAGCCGAGCTCGGCGCGCGGCGCGATCGGCGCACGCGGATGCGAGAAATACATCAGGCCGCCGTTGCGGTTCCAGATCTGGATCACGATGCCTTCGTCGCCGACGTTGGTGCGCGAACCGAACACCTGCGAGAACGGCTCCGACGGCAGCGCGGCCGCGATTTCCTGAAGCTGGTAGTCGAACAGTTCGTTCGCTTCGGCGAGCGCCTGGCGATAGATCAGCCAGCCTGCGGCGCCCACGCCCGCAACCAGGATCGCGAGCAGCCAGATCAGCAATTGATGGCGAATCGACCTCACGCGTTACGATTCCTTGACAACCATGTAGCCGAGCCCGCGCACGTTGCGGATCAGGTCCGAGCCGAGCTTCTTGCGCAGCGCGTGAATGTAGACCTCGACGGTATTGCTGCCGATCTCCTCGCCCCAGCCGTACATCTTTTCTTCCAGCTGGCTCTTGGACAGCACCGCGCCGGGCCGCGCCAGCAGCGCTTCCAGCAGTGCGAACTCGCGCGCCGACAACGCCACCGGCGAGCCGTCGAGCGTGACCTGGTGAGAGGCGGGATCGAGCGTGAGCGCGCCATGGCGGATCAGCGATTCGCTGCGGCCCGACTGGCGACGGATCAGCGCGCGCATGCGGGCGCCGAGTTCGTCGAGATCGAACGGCTTGACGAGGTAATCGTCGGCGCCGGCGTCGAGGCCCTTGACGCGATCGGAGATCGCATCGCGCGCGGTGATGATCAGCACCGGCAACGCATGGCCGCGCGAGCGCAACGTGCGCAACACGTCCACGCCGTCGCGCTTGGGCAAGCCGAGATCGAGCAGCATCAGGTCGTAGGTTTCGCCGCCGATCGCGGTGAGGGCGGCCTCGCCGTCCTCGACCCAATCCACCGCGAAGCCGTCGGACTTCAGCGCCTTGCGCACGCCCTCGGCAATCATCGTGTCGTCTTCGACCAGCAGTATTCGCATGCGGCCAACCTTGTATGCGGGAATTCGATGCCGGCCATTGTAGCGCCCCGCGTCGTGCAATTCGCGAAGCGATTCGAGATGTAATTCGTCATCCCGGCGGCGGGGCTTGTCTCTACAATGTGCGCTTCCGCGCCGTCCGCCGGCCCGCACTTCTTGCCTGTCGATGACCCACACGCCCGCCCCGACCCAATCTTTCAGCCCTTCCCGGCGCCTGCGCCGCGCCGCTTTCGTCCTGGCCGCCTGCGCCGCGCTGGCCGCCGCCGCCCCCGCCGACGCACGCAAGAAGCCGCGCGCGGGCCGTCATGCCGCCACGGTATCCGCCGCGCCCGCCGCCAGCGTGGCCGCCGCGCGCGGCATCCTGCC
>NZ_BAAILN010000138.1:185261-232201 GCF_054589155.1 Burkholderia sp. 3C | reverse complement strand
CGCGCGCGCGCCGACCGTCGACTGGAACGGCCAGCGGCCGATGCTGCCGGCTTCCACCATGAAGCTCGTCACGACCTGGTCGGGCCTCGCGATGCTCGGCGCCGACTACCGCTTCCGCACCAGCGCCTACGCGGACGGCACGGTCGACCCCGCCGGCACGCTGCACGGCAACCTGTACATCAAGGGCACCGGCGATCCGAAGCTGGTGCCCGAGGAACTGATCGACCTGGTCGACAAGATCCGCCGCGCCGGCATCGTCAACGTCGACGGCGCGCTGGTGCTCGACAAGACCTTCTTCGCACCGTCCACGCGCGACCTGCCGGCCTTCGACGACGACGTACTCGCGCCGTACAACGTCGGCCCCGATCCGCTGCTGTACGCGTTCAAGTCGCTGTCGTTTACGGTCACGCCGACCGACGGCGGCAGCGTCGCGATCGACGTGCTGCCGCCGCTCGCGAACCTGACGATCGATAACGAAATCAGCGAGAGCGGCACCTCGTGCGCATCGGCCGCCGCCGCCGCGCGCCCGCAACTGGCGACCGGCCCGAACGGCGCGCTGACGGCCACCTTCGCGGGCCGCTTCCCGCTCAACTGCGGGCCGATCACGAGCAACGTGGCGGTGCTCGATCACTCGCAGTTCTTCTCGCAGGGCTTCCTCGCGCTGTGGCGCTCGACGGGCGGCACGTTCAACGGCCAGATCCTCGAAGGCAAGGTGCCGACCACGGCACGCCCGGTGGCCGTCCATCGCGGGCCGGTGCTGTCGAGCGTCGTGTACGACATCAACAAGAACAGCAACAACACGATGGCGCGCAACCTGTTCCTGGCGATCGGCGCGATCCAGGGCAAGCCGCCGGCCACGCCCGAACAATCGTCGAGCGTGATCCATGCGTTCTTGCAGCGCAGCGGCATCGCGATGCCGGAACTCGCGCTCGACAACGGCTCGGGCCTGTCGCGCGACGAGCACGTCAGCGCGCGTTCGCTCGCCGCGCTGCTGCAGGCGGCCAACGCCAGCCCGGTCGCGCAGCCGTTCGTCGAATCGCTGCCGGTGGTGGGCGTGGACGGCACCATGGCGCGCCGCCTGACCAACCAGCCGGTGCTCGGCAACGCGCACATCAAGACGGGCACGCTGCGCGACGTGCGCGCGATCGCCGGCTACGTGGCCTCGGCCGACGGCAACAGCTACGTGGTGGTCAGCTTCATCAACGACCCGCGCGCCAGCGCCGCGCGCGCCGCGCACGACGCGCTGCTCGAATGGGTCTACGACGGCCCGCACTGAGCCGCCGCGGCGTTTGAAACGGGCGGCGCGACGCCGTCGCCCGCCCCGCCTTGCGGGCAAACCCTCCCCCGAACACTCCCTCTACGGAACTTGTCGCGCCACCCGCGGCGATTGCGTACGCTTTGGCTTCGCATCCCACCCGGCCTGACCAGGACGCCGGGGCGATGGCTGGCCAGATTCGAAAAAAGGGGGAGACGCCCATGCAATTCAATGTCGAATTGCTGTTGCTCGCGCTGGCGCCCGTGTTCCTGCTCTGCATCGGCTGGGAAGCGTGGCACCTCGCCCGCACACGCCCGCAGGACCATCTCTATGCCTGGCGCGACACGCTCTGCAACGCCGCGCTCGCGCTGATGCACCAGGGCGCCGACAAGCTCGCGTGGCTGGTGGTGATTCCGCTCTACGCGTACTGCTACGACCACTATCGGCTGTTCACCTGGCCGTCGAGCTGGGTCGCGTTCTTCGTGCTGTTCGTCGCGCAGGATCTGCTCTATTACGGGTTTCATCGCGCGAGCCATCGCGTGCGCTGGCTGTGGGCCGCGCACGTGGTGCATCACTCGTCCGAACGGCTCAATTTCTCGACCGCGTTCCGCCAGAGCCTGATGTACCCGATCGCCGGCATGTGGGCGTTCTGGCTGCCGCTGGCGTTTCTCGGCTTCCCGCCGCAGCAGATCGTCGGCATCGTGCTGATCAACCTGGCGTTCCAGTTCTTCGTGCATACCCAGGCGATCCCGAAGCTCGGCTGGCTCGAACACGTGCTCAACACGCCGTCGATCCACCGCGCGCATCACGCACGCAACCCGCGCTACATCGACCGCAATTACGCGGGCGTGCTGGTGATCTGGGATCGGCTGTTCGGCAGCTTCGTGGAGGAGGATCCGCGCGATCCGCCCGTCTACGGCATCGTCGAGCCGCTCGGCTCGAACAACCCGCTGATCGCGACCTTTCACGAGTGGCGCTCGATGGCCGCCGACGCGTTTCGCGTCGACGGCGCGCGCAACAAGTGGCGCGCGATTTTCGGGCCGCCCGAGTGGGCGAGCGCTTATCATTTGCAAGTTACCGGCACGTTGCGACCCGCAACGGCCGCGTCCCGAGGGGAAACCGACGACACGCGGCGACCCGCCGTCATGCCGCCGGACATCGGGCAACACGCGTCGGACGACGCATAAACAATCTGGCCATATCAACGAGGAGATACTGCATGAAGCCGAACACCACCGCGACGCGCCGTCCACCCAGCGGTCTGAAGCGCACCGCCCAGCTCGCCATCGCGAGCGCGGCGCTGGCGCTGCTCGCCGCCTGCGGCGGCGGTGACGACAACAGCCCCGCGCCCAACGCTTCGGCGAGCGTGAAGATGCAGGTGGTGTCGTTCGGCGACAGCCTGTCCGACGTCGGCACCTATTCGCCGCAGATCCTGCTCGGCTTCGGCGGCGGCCGCTTCACGACCAACCCCGGCGAAGTGTGGACGCAGAAGGTCGCCGAGTTCTACGGCGATACGCTGAAGCCCGCGTACGAAGGCGGGTTCGGCGTGCCGCTGCAGGCCACCGGCGGCCTCGGCTACGCGCAGGGCGGCTCGCGCGTGACGCTGCAGCCGGGTATCGGCCACGCCGACGCGTCGGTCGCCAACGCCGACTACGCGCAGGCCACCACCACGCCGATCGCCACCCAGCTCCAGCAATACCTGCAGGCGCACGGCAGCTTCAACGCGAACCAGCTCGTGCTGATCAACGGCGGCGCCAACGACATCCTGTTCCAGGCGCAAGTCGCGCAGGCCGCCGGCAACACGCCGGCCGCGCAGCTCGCCGCCGCGCAGGCCGTGGGCCTCGCCGCGCAGCAACTGGGCGCGGCGATCGCGCAGATCCCGGCCAACGGCGCGACCCACGTGTTCGTCTCGAACATGCCCGACATCGGCACCACGCCGCTCGCGCTGGCCGGCGGCGCCGCCACGCAAGCCGCGCTGACCCAGCTCTCGGCGCTGTTCAACCAGACGCTGACGGCCACGCTCACGGCGCTCCAGGTCGACACCACCAAGGTCAAGGTGATGGACGCGTTCACCTGGCAGGACGGCATCGGCGCGAATTTCCAGGCCAACGGCTTCACGGTCGGCAACACCGGCACGGCCTGCAACCTGACCGCGATGGCCACCGCCGCCGCCAAGGCCGGCGTGGCCAACCCGAGCGGGTTCGCCTCGTCGCTGTTCTGCTCGCCGCAAACCTACACGGTGGCGAACGCCGACCAGACCTACATGTTCGCGGATACGGTCCACCCGACCACGCACCTGCACGCGCTGTTCGCGCAGTTCGTCGAGCAGCAGATCGCGGCGGCCGGCGTCGGCAAGTAAGCCGGCGGGCCTCGCCCGAATGCGGAAGCGGAAATGACAACGCCCGGCAAATGCCGGGCGTTTTTTATTCGGGTGCGCCAGGAACCGGCGGCACGTCGCGCATCAGTGCGCGCTGTCGGCACCCTGCTCGAACGCCGCCGCGGCCCGGCCAAGCCGGTCGTTGACGGCCACCCAGTCGGGTGTGTCGGGCAATTGCTCGACCAGGATGCGCGCCACGTCGGCGCGATCGAGCGCGCGCAGCAGGCTATATAGCTCGCGCGCGTAGGCCTGCGGATCCTCGGGCGCTGTCACGAAATGCACGCCGGGCGCGGTGGCCCAATCGCGCGCGCTGGAAGCGCGTGCCACCAGCGCCACCGGCTCGCCGGCCTCGGCGGCCGCGTCGAGCAGCAATTCGAGCCGGTCGAACGGCAGCAGCGCGAGCGGCGTGCGCGGCGCGTAATGCGCCTTCAGCGTGCCGGAGGCGCGCGGCGCACTGGCGTCGCTGCCGTCGGGCAGGCGCACCACCGTGCCGAGCACGTCCGCGATCTGCTGCGGCGTGACGTGGCCCGGACGCAGCAGCGCCGGAAAACCGCGCGACAGGTCGAGAATCGTCGATTCGATGCCGACTTCGGCCGCCCCGCCATCGAGCACATGCACGCTCGTGCCGAACTCGTCGCGCACGTGCTGCGCGGTGGTCGGGCTGACGTGGCCGAAGCGGTTCGCGGACGGCCCGGCCACCCCGCCATGCCCGCCGCGCAACGCGCTGAACGCGGCCAGCAGGGCCTGCGCGACCGGATGCGACGGGCAGCGCAGCGCCACCGAATCCTGGCCGCCACTGACCGCATCGGGAATATGCGCGGCGCGCTTGAGGATCAGCGTGAGCGGGCCGGGCCAGAACGCCTCGATCAGCTTGCGTGCGTCGCCGGGCAGCGTCTGCACCCAGTAAGCGGGGTCGCCGCCGGGCGGCAGATGGACGATCACCGGATGATTCGACGGCCGGCCCTTCGCCGCGTAGATCCGTGCCACCGCCTCGGGGCTGGCCGCATCGGCGCCGAGCCCGTAGACGGTTTCGGTCGGGAACGCGACGAGTTCGCCCGCCGCGAGCTTCGCGGCGGCCTCGTCGATCGCCGCCTGCGGCACGTGCAGGTGAGGCAGCGAAGACAACGCGGAAGTCGGACGGGCGTCGGAACTCATCGTGGCGCGCCCCTTACGCGAGCGGAATGCGCAACAGGCGCGCGCACGCCTCGGCGGCCTCGACCGCTTCGCCGAGCGTTTCCGCCGTGAAGTTCACGTGGCCCATCTTGCGGCCGACGCGCGCCTCTTCCTTGCCGTACAGATGCAGATGCGCCGACGCCATCGCGGCAACCTGATCCCACGGCGGCGTAACCGCGTCAGCCTCAGCCCCGGCGCCATCGGCGAACCACACGTCGCCGAGCACGTTGACCATGGTGGCCGGCGAATGCTGGCGCGGGTTGCCGAGCGGCAGCCGCGCCATCGCGCGCACCTGCTGTTCGAACTGGCTCGCCGCGCAGGCATCCACGGTGTAATGGCCGGAATTGTGCGGACGCGGCGCCATTTCGTTGGCCACCAGCGAGCCGTCTTCCAGCACGAAGAATTCGACGCACAGCACGCCGACGTAATCGAGCGAATCGGCGATGCGCACCGCCGCCTGCTGCGCGGTGGCCGCGAGCGCGGCGTCGGCGGCCGGCGCGGGCACTACGGTCAGCGCGAGGATGCCGTCCACATGGGTGTTCTGCGCGAGCGGGAACACGGCGGACCGGCCATCCGCGCCGCGCGCGATCAGCGCCGACACTTCGTATTTGAGCGGCAGGCGCTTTTCCAGCACGCAGGGCACGCCACGCAGCGCGCCGAACGCGGCGCGCGCCTCGGCGGCATTCGCCACGCGCACCTGGCCCTTGCCGTCGTAGCCCATGCGGGCCGTCTTGAGGATGCCGGGCAGCACGGCGTCGAGCTCGGCGTCGCCAAGCGCGGTCAGCGCCTCGGCCGATTCGATCACCACATGCGGCGCGACCGGCACGCCCGAGGCGGCGATGAAGCGCTTCTCCGCGATCCGGTCCTGCGCGATCGCCACGCAGCGCCCGGCGGGCGCGACGAAGGTGGTTTGCGCGAGGAAATCGAGGCTCGCGGCCGGCACGTTCTCGAACTCGGTCGAGACGGCTTCGCACAGCGCCGCGAGTTCGGCCAGCGCGGCCTGGTCGTCGTAGGCGGCGCGCAGGTGGCGATCGGCCACGGCGCCGGCGGGGCTCGCCGCGTCGGGGTCGAGCACGGCGACGCGATAGCCCATCGATTGGGCCGCGAAGCAGAACATGCGGCCGAGCTGGCCGCCGCCGACCATGCCGAGCCAGGCGCCGGGCAGGATCGATGAAACCGGAGTGGAGTGTGCAGTCATGTCAGTGATCGGTCGCGGCGGCCATCGTGAAGGCATGGCGCGCCGCCGGGGGGACGTCGTTCGGAGCCGCGCCGCTTACAGCGGCGGCAGCACCATCGCGTGCGCGGCTTCGTTCTGGCGCACGCGGAATGCGGCGAGCCGGTTCGCGTACTCGACCGAGGTGCCGGCCAGCAGCGACACGGCGAACAGCGCCGCGTTGGCCGCGCCGGCCTCGCCGATCGCGAACGTCGCGACCGGCACGCCCTTGGGCATCTGCACGATCGAGTGCAGCGAATCCACGCCCTTCAGGTACTTGCTCGCGACCGGCACGCCGAGCACCGGCACGGTGGTCTTGGCAGCCAGCATGCCGGGCAGGTGCGCCGCGCCGCCGGCGCCGGCGATGATCGCCCGCAGCCCGCGCTCGCGCGCCTTCTCGGCGTAGTCGAACATCTCGTCGGGCATCCGGTGCGCGGAGACGACCTTGGCCTCGTAAGGCACGTCGAACTCCTGCAGGATCGCGACGGCCTGCTTCATCACGTCCCAATCGGAACTGGAACCCATCAGCACGCCGATCAGCGGCGCGCTGTGCGTGTGGGCGATCTGGACTTCACTCATCGTGCGACGTTTCCTTCGTTATCCGCTGCGGGGCGCCGCTTACGCGAGCGTCTGGCCGGTGATGCGCTCGAGCGCTTCCTGGTACTTGGCGCTGGTGCGGGCGACCACGTCGTCCGGCAGCTTCGGCGCCGGCGCGGTCTTGCCCCAATCCTGGGTTTCGAGCCAGTCGCGCACGAACTGCTTGTCGAACGACGGCGGGTTGGTGCCCACTTCGTACTGGTCGGCCGGCCAGAAGCGCGACGAATCGGCCGTCAGCGCCTCGTCCATCAGGAACAGCTTGCCGTGCTGGTCGAGACCGAATTCGAACTTGGTGTCGGCGATGATGATGCCGCGCGTGGCCGCGTAATCGGCCGCTTCCTTGTACAGGCGGATCGAGATGTCGCGGATCGTCGCGCTCAACTCGGTGCCGATGCGGCGCTCGCATTCGTCGTACGAGATGTTCTCGTCGTGGTGACCCATTTCGGCCTTGGCGGCCGGCGTGAAGATCGGCTCGGGCAGCTTCTGCGCATTTTGCAGGCCCGCCGGCAGTTCCACGCCGCACACCGCGCCGGTCGCCTGGTAGTCCTTCCAGCCGCTGCCGGCCAGATAGCCGCGCACCACGGCCTCGATCATGATCGGTTCGAGACGCTTGACCACCACGCCGCGACCCTCGACCTGCGCCGCTTCGTCGGCGGCCACCACCGATTCCGGCGTGTCGCCCGTCAGGTGGTTCGGGACGATGCCCGCGAGCTTGTCGAACCAGAAATTCGCCATCTGGTTCAGCACGCGCCCCTTGTTCGGAATCGGCTCGCCCATCACCACGTCGAATGCCGACAGGCGGTCGGTCGTGACGATCAGGAGCTTGTCGGTGCCGACCGCGTAGTTGTCGCGGACCTTGCCGCGACCGAGGAGCGGCAGCGAACGGAGCGTGGATTCGTAAAGGGTAGACATCGTCGTCTTCGCAGAAAATGGGGCCAAACAAAAAGGGAAACGCCGTTCCCCGCGGACAGGCGGGAACGGCGGCTGAATTTCCGGCCGGCGCCGCCCGGATCGACCAGGCGGCAAAACCGATATGTTAGCGCACGAGCTGGGCGAGTTCGCCAGCCTTGTATCGCTCGGCGATCTTGTCGAGCGATACCGGCTTGATCTTGCCGGCCTGACCTTCGCAGCCAAAAGCGAGATAACGCGCCACGCACACCTTCTTCGCGGCTTCGCGCGCCGGCTTCAGGTAGTCGCGCGGATCGAACTTGCCCGGGTTCTCGACGAAGTAGCGGCGGATCGCGCCGGTGATCGCCAGACGCAGGTCGGTGTCGATGTTGATCTTGCGCACGCCGTGCTTGATGCCTTCCTGGATTTCCTCGACCGGCACGCCGTAGGTTTCCTTCATGTCGCCGCCGAATTCGCGGATTTCCGCGAGCAGCTCCTGCGGCACCGACGACGAGCCGTGCATCACCAGATGGGTGTTCGGGATGCGCGCGTGGATTTCCTTGATGCGCTGGATCGACAGGATATCGCCCGTCGGCTTCTTCGAGAACTTGTAGGCGCCGTGCGAGGTGCCGATCGCGATGGCGAGCGCGTCGCACTGGGTCTGCTTGACGAAGTCGGCGGCTTGCTCCGGATCGGTCAGCAACTGCTCGCGCGTCATCGTGCCGTCGGCGCCGTGGCCGTCTTCCTTGTCGCCCTTCATGGTTTCGAGCGAGCCGAGCACGCCGAGTTCGGCCTCGACCGTCACGCCGATCGAGTGGGCCATTTCCACCACGCGACGCGACACGTCGACGTTGTATTCGTACGACGCCACCGACTTGCCGTCGGCTTCCAGCGAACCGTCCATCATGACGCTGGTGAAGCCGCTGCGGATCGCCGCCAGGCAGACCGCCGGCGACTGGCCGTGATCCTGGTGCATCACGACCGGAATGTGCGGATACGATTCGACCGCCGATTCGATCAGATGGCGCAGGAACGCTTCGCCCGCGTACTTCCGGGCGCCGGCCGAGGCCTGCATGATCACGGGCGCGCCGACTTCGTCGGCCGCCGCCATGATCGCCTGCACCTGCTCCAGGTTGTTCACGTTGAATGCCGGCAGGCCGTAGCCGTGTTCCGCTGCGTGGTCCAGCAGTTGACGCATTGATACGAGAGGCATTGTGGTACTCCATGGAATGAAAACCGGCGCGCCCTGGTTGGCGGCGCGCTGCCTGCCCCGGCGACAATCATGGGGGCGGCGCACGCGGCCGAGCGTCGAATGGGCGCCATTTTATCGCGAAGCGTCCCGCGTTTAGTCCGGATTACGGGCGGATTCCGCAATTTGTTACGACTTCCGTCTCGTGTATCACGGAAATCGCAACCGCTTTCGTTCGGTGTACCACGAAAAAAAACGAAAAAAAGCCGCGCGGGGTGATCCGACCCCCACGCGGCTTTTCGTTGGCCCGGCGAACCGGGCCGAGCCGGTTCAGAATGCGTCGCCGACCCGCACGATCTTCAACGTATTGGTGCCGCCCGCCTGCCCCATCGGCTCGCCAACGGTGAGCACCACCATGTCGCCGCGCACCACGTAACCCTGGCGGATCACGATCTCGAGCGCTGCCTGGAGCGCCGCATCGCGGTCGCTGTTGAAGTCGACATGCAGCGGCACGACGTTGCGGAACAGCGCCATCGCGCGCTCGCTGCCCACGCGCGGCGTCAGCGCGAAGATCGGCACGTGGGTGATGTGACGCGACATCCACAGCGCCGTCGAGCCCGATTCGGTCAGGGCGATGATGGCCTTCGCGCCGAGATGGTGGGCCGTAAACAGCGCGCCCATCGCGATCGACTGGTCGATCCGCGTGAAGGTGCGATCGAGGAAATCCTTGTCGAGCTCGACGGCCTCCGATTTCTCGGCCTCGACGCAGATCGTCGCCATCGTCTCGATCGTGACCACCGGGTACTTGCCCGCCGCCGATTCGGCCGACAGCATCACCGCGTCGGTGCCGTCGAGCACGGCGTTGGCGACGTCCGACACTTCGGCGCGGGTGGGCACCGGGGCGTGGATCATCGATTCCATCATCTGGGTGGCGGTGATGACGAGCTTGTTCGACTCGCGCGCCATGCGGATCATGCGCTTTTGCAGCGCCGGCACGGCCGCGTTGCCCACTTCGACGGCCAGGTCGCCGCGCGCGACCATGATGCCGTCCGAGGCATCGAGGATGTCCTGCAGCGCGGGAATCGCTTCCGCGCGCTCGATCTTGGCGATCATCTTCGGCTTGATGCCGTAGGGCGCGCCCGCGATGTTCGCGAGCTGGCGCGCCATTTCCATGTCGGTGGCGTTCTTCGGGAACGACACCGCCACCATGTCCGCGCCGAGCGACATCGCCGTGCGGATATCTTCCATGTCCTTGGCGGTCAAGGCCGGTGCCGACAGGCCGCCGCCCTGGCGATTGATGCCCTTGTTGTTCGACAGCTCGCCGCCCACCTTGACCGTCGTGTGGATCTCCTCGCCGAGCACGCGCTCGACGGTCAGCACGATCAGGCCGTCGTTGAGCAGCAGCAGGTCGCCGGCTTTCAGGTCGCGCGGCAGATCCTTGTAGTCGAGGCCCACGCGCTCGTCGTTGCCGAGCTCGCAGCCGGCGTCGAGGATGAACGGCTGGCCCGGTTCGAGCTGGATCTTGCCGTTCTCGAACTTGCCGACGCGGATCTTCGGACCCTGCAGGTCGGCCATGATCGCGATTTCCCGGCCGACCTTGCGAGCGGCCTCGCGAACCATCTCGGCGCGCTGGCGGTGATCGTCAGCCGTGCCGTGCGAAAAATTGAGTCGTACGACGTCGAGCCCCGCCTGAATCATCTGCAGCAAAATCTCGGGCGAGCTGGAGGCAGGGCCGATCGTGGCGACTATCTTGGTGGCGCGAAACATGAAACTCCTCTTGAGGGTCGGGTTGAATGCGCTGGAGAGACTGCTACGAGAGCCGGAACCCGCCGGCCCAGCGGCCGGTGCTCCGGTGTGCGCGCGGGCATCGTCGGCCTGCGTCGCTTTGTTCTGTCTGTAATCCGTGTGCATCGCGGCCGGGCGGCCGGCCTTTCGGCCTTGCCGCCCGCCGGTGCGCGAACCGGGGCGTGCCCGCGCCGCCCCGTCGCCTTCCGGCGCGCTCCACGCGCGACCGCGCGTCATCCTCAGGCCGCGCCGCGCGTCTCGAGCACTTCCACGGCCGGCAGCGTCTTGCCTTCCAGGAATTCGAGGAAGGCGCCGCCGCCCGTCGAGATGTAGCTGATCTTGTCGTGAATGCCGTACTTGGCGATGGCCGCGAGCGTGTCGCCGCCACCGGCGATCGAGAACGCCGGCGAGTTGGCGATCGCCTCGGCGAGCGTCTTGGTGCCGTTGCCGAACTGATCGAACTCGAATACGCCCACCGGGCCGTTCCAGACGATCGTGCCGGCCTTTTCGAGCTGGCCGGCCAGCGCGCGGGCGGTGTCCGGGCCGATGTCGAGGATCAGGTCGTCGGCTTCGATCTCGCTGACCTTCTTGACCGTCGCCACGGCGGTGGGCGCGAATTCCTTGGCCGTCACCACGTCCGACGGGATCGGCACCGAGGCGCCGCGCTCGCGGGCCGCGTCGATGATGACCTTGGCTTCGGCCACCAGGTCCGGCTCGGCCAGCGACTTGCCGATCGACAGGCCGGCAGCCAGCATGAACGTGTTGGCGATGCCGCCGCCGACGATCAGTTGATCGACCTTCTCGGCCAGCGACTTCAGGATCGTCAGCTTGGTCGAGACCTTCGAGCCGGCCACGATCGCCACCAGCGGGCGCTTCGGGTTGCCGAGCGCCTTGCCGAGCGCGTCGAGTTCCGCAGCAAGCAGCGGGCCTGCGCAGGCGATGCCGGCGTGCTTGGCGATGCCGTGGGTGGTGGCTTCGGCGCGGTGGGAAGTGCCGAACGCGTCGTTGACGTAGATGTCGCACAGGGCGGCCATTTTCTGCGCCAGCGCGTCGTCGTTCTTCTTCTCGCCCTTGTTGACGCGGCAATTTTCGAGCAGCACGACGTCGCCCGGCGCGACCTTCACGCCGTTCTCGACCCAGTTCGCGACCAGCGGCACCTCACGGCCCAGCAGCTCGGCCAGGCGCGCGGCGACGGGAGCGAGCGAATCCTCGGGCTTGAATTCGCCTTCCGTCGGACGGCCCAGGTGCGAGGTAACCATCACGGCGGCGCCGGCGTCGAGCGCCGCGCGGATCGCCGGGACCGACGCACGCACGCGGGTGTCTTCGGTGATGTTGCCGTGATCGTCCTGCGGCACGTTCAGGTCGGCGCGGATAAAGACACGTTTGCCGGAGACTTTCCCCTCGGCGATCAGGTCGGTAAGACGCTTAACTTGGCTCATGGGACAGATTGAAGGTTGATGAAGGAAGGCGTTGCGGAAAGATCGCGCGCGGGCTGCCGACGACGGCGCCGGACGGCCGGGCTGGGCCGTGCGACGCGCACGAAATTTCGGGAAAAACTCATTCTAGCCGATCGGCCCCGCGGCCTGCCCCGCCGCGCGGCGAATTCCCTTTATTTGGCGCGAGGCTTTCGATGCTGCAACGCAGCATGACCAACCCGCGCCGCGCGGGGCGGCGAACGCTCAGGTGATCAGGCGCAACAGCGTGAACACCACCATCCCGATCAGGATCGTGCCGATCATGCTGCGTCGCCATAAAAACCAGCCGAGGCCGGCCGCGGCGGCGTAGAAATCGTGATTGGAGAGGGCGAACGAGAGGCCGGTGGGGGTATCGAGCACGTCGGGCAGCACCACCGCGACCAGCGCGGCGGCCGGCGCGTAACGCAGCGCGCGCTGGGCGCGCTCGGGCAGGATGGTGCGCTCGCCGCCGATCAGGAACAGCGCGCGCGTGACCGCCGTGACCACCGTCATGCAGGCGATCGTCCACCAGATCGTCGCGTTCTCGCTCATCGCGCGCCGCCTTCGCCATCGCGCCCGGCGTCGGCCGGATCGATCGCATCGCGCGGCCGGAGCTCGGCGCGCAGGCGGCGCCAGTCGGCCCGCTCGATCACCAGGTCGGCCAGCGTGCCGGCCGCGAGCGCCGCGAACACGGCGATCGGCAGCCCGAGCCGGTACGGCAGATCCACGGCCAGCAGCGCCGCGATGCCGGCCACCGCGACGGCGGCCAGCGTCGAGCGGTTCGCCACCGCCGACACCATGATCGGAATCAGCGCCAACGTGCCGGCAAGCCCGAGGCCCCATTGGTCGGGCACCACGCTGGCCAACGCGATGCCGGCCAGCGACGACACCTGCCACGACAGCCAGCTCGCCAGCGCCATCCCCCAGAAATAGGCTTCCTTGCCCGGTACGTAGCCGTTCGCGAAGCCCTGCTTGATGAACAGCAGGTAGATCACGTCGCCGTTGAAATAGCCGATCGCGATGCGCCGCCACGGCGACAGATAGGAGAAATGGGGGGCCAGCCCCGCGCTGAAGATCACGAAGCGCAGGTTGACCATCGCGGCCGTCAGCAGGATGGTCCAGATCGGCAGCTTGGCCGCCAGCAGCGGCAGCACGGCAAGCTGGGAAGAACCGGCGTAGACGAGGAGCGTCATCCAGACCGCCTGGTCGGTGGTCATCACCGATTTGCTCATCGCGATGCCGGTGACGAGGCCCCAGGACAGGATGGCGGTGAGCGTCGGCGCGTAATCGCGCGCCCCTTGAATCAAGGCGAAGCGATCGGTGGCGGACAGACGAGCGAGCATGGGAGGGGGCCGCGCGGCACGGAAAACCGGGCGGACGCGCCTCGCGCAGTGCCTCCCGTCGTGTTTTCGTTGAAATGGTGGCGCGATTATAGCGCCGGACCCCGCTGGACAGATCGTCGCACCGGGAAAAGACGCTAAAATGCACGACCGGCGCGGCCTGTGCAGCGCGCCAGCGCGCCGCCCGGCGGGCCTCGATGCCGCCCCGGCCTGCTGCTGCGCACAGGCGTGCACGGCCGCGAGCGTGCCGCGAACGAGGTTTTTCGTTATCGTGTCGGGCAACGGCGGCACACAGCGCCGCCGTCCCCCTATTGCAACAAGAGACCGCCCCATGAGTGAAATCAAGGAACGACCGCTCGTCGAACTGTCGGCCAAGGATCTGCCGGCCTACTGCCCGAACCCGGCGATGACGCGCTGGAGCGCGCATCCGCGCGTGTTCATCGACGTCACCCACGGCGAGGCGCGCTGCCCCTACTGCGGCACGCGTTACACGCTGCGCGCGGGCGAAGTCGTCCACGGCCACTGAGCGCGCATCGGGCGGCCTGCCGCCCGGCCCCGGTCGAGCCGGCCCCGCCCATGGCGATCGGCAAACAGGCCGGCGAACCGCCCCTTATTCCCCGCAACCCGAGCGCGGCGCCCTGGCGCCGCGTTTCATTACGACACCGGACTCCACCTGATGCGTCGCGCGTTGGTAATCGCACCGAACTGGATCGGTGACGCATTGATGGCGCAGCCGCTTTTCGCGCTGCTGAAGAAACTGCATCCGCGCATCGTGATCGACGCGGTCGCGCCCACCTGGGTCGCGCCGGTGCTCGAACGGATGCCGGAAATCCACGACGTGCACGCGACCGACCTCGCGCACGGCAAGCTGCAGATGGTGCGCCGCTGGCAACTGGCGAGCGACCTGCGCGATGTCGGCTACGACGCGGCCTACGTGCTGCCGAATTCGTTCAAGTCGGCGCTGATCCCCTGGCTGGCCGGCATTCCGCTGCGCATCGGCTATACCGGCGAGTCGCGCTACGGGCTGCTGAACGTGCGCCACGCGAACCCGCCGAAGGCGCGCGACGCGCGCCCGCCGATGGTGCCGTTCTACGCGTCGCTGGCCTATACGCCCGGCGCGAAGCTCGACGAGCAGCTCAAGGCGCTGCCGATGCCGCGCCTCGACGCCGACCTCAACGAAACGGCGCGCGTGTCCACGCGCTTCCATCTCGACACCCGCAAGCCGCTGATCGTGTTCTGCCCCGGCGCCGAATACGGCCCGGCCAAGCGCTGGCCGCCCGAGCATTTCGCGGCGCTCGCACGCATCGTCAACCAGTCGTTCCCGTATACGCAGATCATCGCGCTCGGTTCGCCGAAGGATGCGCCGGTCGCGCAGGCGATCGCCGACGCGGCGCCCGGCGTGCGCAACCTCTGCGGCCAGACTTCGTTGTCCGAAGCGTGCGCGCTGATCGCGCGCGCCAACGCGGTGGTCACCAACGATTCCGGCCTGATGCACGTGGCGGCCGCGCTGCGCCGCCCGCTGGTGGCGCTCTACGGTTCGACCGACCCGCGCCATACCCCCCCGCTGTCGGAGCAGGCAAAGGTACAATGGCTCCACCTCGAATGCAGCCCCTGCTTTGAGCGCGAATGCCCGCTCGGCCATCTGAACTGCCTGCGCGAGCTCGGCCCGGAACAGGTATTCGGCGACTTGCGCGGGATGCTGGTCGGACAGCGCTGAAGCGCGGCGGGCCGGGCCCGGCGTGCGATCGAGTGCGACATTGCGGTACTTGCGAAGGCGGCCTCGCGGCCGCTGCCTTGTAACAGCGCGTTTGCGCGCGAGAGATAATCCCGATGCCACGTTTTGCCCGCCTCTTCGAAGCCGCCGCCGACACGCTGAACGCCTATTACCAGTCGATCGCCGACGCCAACCTCGACGCCCTGATGGTCCTGTGGATCGACGAGGATTTCGCGAGCTGCATCTGGTCCGACGGCTCGCACCTGCACGGGCTGGAGCAGATCCGCAGCGGCTTCGCGCAACGGATGACCGCACGCCCCGTCACCATCGAGCCGCTCGATATCCGCGTGTACGACAGCCTCGGCACGGTCGTCTACACGGTGGCGGAAGCCCATCAGTACGCCGATGCGGGCACCGAGCCGGACATGGTGTTCACCACCTACGTGATGATCCACGAGCGCGGCGAATGGCGGGTCGCACACATCCATGCCAGCCCGATTCCCGATCAGGCGGCCAGCCAGTTCGCCGCCAAGATCCGCCACGGCCAAGGGCCCCTGCACTGACACACGGCCTCGCGCCTTCGGCACCTCGCCTCGGATACGCGCCATGAGTTCCGCCTGCCCCTCCCCGCCGCAATCGCCTTCGCCGTCCGTGGTGCCGGCCACGCCGGCCGAGCTGCTGCGTTACGTGGCGCCGCGCTGGCTGCCGACCAATCACGCCCAGACGATCTTCCCCGCGCTGTTCGGCCGCCGGCCCGAGGTGCGCTACCGGCGCGAACGCTGGGACACGCCCGACGCCGATTTCATCGATCTCGACTGGATCGCGCCGCCGCCCGGCCTGGCGCCGGCGCCCGACGCACCGCTGATGGTGGTGTTCCACGGCCTCGAAGGCAGCTCCGATTCGCGCTACGCGCGCCTGCTGATGGCGGCGGCCCAGGCACAGGGCTGGCACGGCGTGGTGCCCCATTTCCGCAGTTGCAGCGGAGAGATGAACCGCCAGCCGCGCTTCTATCATCTGGCCGACGCCGACGAACTCGACTGGATCCTGCACCGCCTCGCGGCCGGCCATCGTGGGCCGGTGTTCGCGATCGGCGTGTCGCTCGGCGGCAACGTGCTGCTGCACTGGCTCGGCCAGCAGCGCGGCGGGCGCGACATCGTCGCGGCCGCGGCGGCCGTGTCCACCCCGCTCGACGTGCATGCGGGCGGCCGGGCGATCTCGACCGGCTTTTCGATGGTCTACACGCGCGCGTTCCTCAAGACGCTGAAGGTCAAGGCGCTGGTCAAGCTCGAACAGCACCCGGGCCTGTTCGACAAACGCGCGGCGCTGGCCGCGCGCAACATGTATGAATACGACGACGTGGTGACCGCGCCGCTGCACGGCTTCAGCAGCGCCGACGACTACTGGACCCGCGCGACCGTGCGCCCGCTGCTGCGCGCCATCGACACGCCCACCCTGATCCTCAACGCGCGCAACGACCCGTTCCTGCCGGCCACCGCCCTGCCGGGGCCCGGCGACGTGTCGCCCGCCGTCGAGCTCGATCAACCCGAACACGGCGGCCACGTCGGCTTCACGTCCGGCCGCTTTCCCGGCCAGGACGACTGGCTGCCGCAGCGCGTGTTCGGCTTCGTTTCCCGGTTTCTCGACCATGGATGAGATCGTTCGCCAGGCCATCGCGAAGTGGCCCAACGTCCCGCACTGCACCGGCTGGCTGCTGCTCGACCGCCGCGGCGACTGGCGCATGCGCGACGAGGCCGCGCAGGCCGCCCATGAACCGGGCACGCCGATCCGCCACACGGCGCTGATCGCGTTCATCGCGCGCAACTACGAGCGCGACGTGCAAGGCCAGTGGTATTTCCAGAACGGCCCGCAGCGCGTGTACGTGGAGCTGGCCTACACGCCGTGGATCGTGCGGCTTGCGGCCGTGGACGGCGCGCTGACGCTCACCGATCAGGCCGGCCAGCCGTTCGAGCCGACCCGAGCGTGGCTTGACGACGCGGGCGGCGTGCTGTTCTCCGACGCGGCCGAGCCGCCGCGCGTGGCCGCGCTGCACGACCACGATCTCGACCTGTTCGCCGATCACGCCACGCTCGACGACGGCGGCACCGGCGGCTGCTTCCACTGGCGGCCCGGCGTCGATCTCGCGCTCGCCGAAATTCGCCGCGACGCGGTGGCGGCGCACTTCGCATTCGTCGCCAGCCCGGCCGAAAAGGCCAAGGCCGAGGCCGAGGCCGCCCCGCCCGCGCGCTGATCTCGTCCCCGGCCGATCGCCTCGGCCTCGGCCTCAGCCGCGCTCGTCGTCCTTGTCGTCCTGCTCTTCCTGGTAGCGCCGCTCGAAATCGTGCAGCCGCGCCGTGATGATCGATTGCTCGTAGAAACTGACTGCCTTGTCGTCGCGCGCCTCGCGCAGTTGGCGGATCGCCGACGGCCAGGCGCCGTCCAGCGCGAGCTTTTCGGCCTGCGCGCGCCGCCGCAGGATCGCATCGCCGTTGCCCTGCGCCGCCTGCGCGAGCCAGGCCCACCAGTCGGGCTGACGCGGATCGGCATCGGCCTGCCGCTGCGCGAGCGCCTGCGCCTCGCCAAACCGCTTCGCCGCCACCAGTGCCTGCAGATGCACGACGATCGCCGCGTGCGAGCCCGGCCAGCGCTGCTGCGCGCGTTGCGCGAGACGCACAGCGTCGGCGGCGCGACCCGCGCGGCGCGCGATCTCGGCGGCCAGCACGTCGAGGCTTGGAGTGCTCGGGGCGCCCGATGCGCTTGATGCATTCGGCATAGCGGCCGCCACCGCGCCCTCGTCGCGCTGTACGGTCTCGAAGCGCTCGCGCGCGGCCGCCAGCGCCCGGTCGGCCTCGTCGAGATTGCCGAGCAGCATCTGGCCCAGCGCGATGCCGTACCAGTTCGCGGCCACGTTCGGCGCGACGCGGTCGTCGAGCTCGCCACGCATGCGACGCACCTCGGCGGCGATATCGGACGGCGTATGCGGTTGCAAAATCCGCAGCCGCGCGCGCACCAACGCGTACTCGGCCGACTGGCGCGGCTGCCGATACGGCGCACGACGCGCGCGGTCGTCCATGTCGGCGATGCGGTCGGTGGTCAGCGGGTGCGTGCGCACGTATTCGGGCACGCCGGCGTCGCCCATCGTCGAGCGGTCAAGCCGCTCGAAGAAACCGGGCATGCCGTACGGGTCGTAGCCCGCACCGGCCAGCAACTGGAAGCCGACGCGATCGGCCTCGCGCTCCGCGCCGCGCGAGAAGCGCAGTTGGTTGTCGACGAGGTAGGCCTGGCCGCCCAGCGCGATCGCGCTGCCGAGGTCGCCGCTGCGCGCGAGCACGCCGGCCAGCACCCCCACCAACATCGAGGCCAGCGCCGCGTAGCCGGATTTCTCGTTCGCACCGATCATCCGCGCGATATGCCGCTGCAACACGTGGCCCATCTCGTGGCCGAGCACCGAGGCCAGCTCGGATTCGGTGCGCGTCATGATCACCAGGCCGCTGTTCACGCCGATGAAACCGCCGGGCAGCGAGAACGCGTTGATCTGCGGATCGCGCATCGGGAACAGGTCGAAATCGGGACGCTCGCCGCCGATGAACTGCGCGGCCGCGGCGGCCGACAGCTTCGCCGCGACCGTGTCGAGATAGTCGCGCACGAGCCAGTCGTCGAGATAGTCGGGATCGCGCCGCACCTCGCGCATCACGCGCTCGCCGAGCCGGCGCTCGGCCTGCGGCGTCAGCGCGCCGCCGGAGCCGTCGCCGAGGTCGGGCAACTGCTGCGTCTGCAACGGGCGGCGCAGGCTCGGCGTCGAGGCCGGCGTGCCCGACAGCCGCGCGCGCTCGCCGCCATAGGTGCCGAACACGCCGGGGGCGATCGCGTCGGGAATCTCGGGCGCACTGGAGAGGCCGTCGAGCAGGCGCGGCAGCGGCGCGCCGGGCGTGGATGGCGTGCGCGGGTCGGACGTGGCCGCATGCGCCGGGCTGCCGGGCGGCACGGCCATCGCGATCGACAGCGAGACGGCGAGCAGCGACGACGGGATACGGGACGAGATACGCATGAGCGGCATCGGACGCGGAAGCGGATCGGAAGCGAACGGCAACGATCGATACGCCGGCCGAGCCTCGGGCAGAGCGCGCCGAGGCCCGGCTGGCGGCAACGGCTGCCATTGTAATGGCGGGGCGCTGCTATGATGAGCGCCCATCTCAGGAGCGAATCATGTCAGGACTTACTCACTTCGATGCGGCCGGCCACGCGCACATGGTGGACGTCGGCGACAAGCAGGAGACGCGGCGCATCGCCGTGGCGCGCGGCGCGATCCGCATGCTGCCCGACACGCTTGCGCTGATCCGCGACGGCCGTGCGAAGAAAGGCGACGTGATCGGCATCGCGCGCATCGCGGCGATCCAGGGCGCGAAGCGCACCGCCGACCTGATCCCGCTTTGCCACCCGCTCGCCCTGACGCGCGTCGCCGTGGATTTCGAGTTCGACGACGCGCTGCCCGGCGTGCGCTGCACGGCACAGGTCGAGACGCTTGGCCGCACCGGCGTGGAGATGGAAGCGCTGACCGCCGTGCAGGTCGGGCTGCTGACCGTGTACGACATGTGCAAGGCGGTGGATCGCGGGATGATCATCACCGACGTGGGCGTGGCCGAGAAGCGCGGTGGAAAATCGGGCGACTGGAAAGCCGAGGCGTGAGACAACGCCGCCTCGCCTGACAAAAAACCAAGGCCGCTTCGTCGATACCGAAGCGGCCTTGTTATTTGATGCGGCTCGTACCCGTATTGCGCGACTCAGGCGATTTGCGCCGACGAGAGCTTGGTTTCCAGTTGCGACTGCAGTTGATCGATCGTGAACGACGATTCGATGCGCTCCACTTCAAAACCCTTCGCCACCAGATCGCGGATATACATCTTGTTGTAAATCACCGCGAAAACGATGCCGGGGACGATCGCGCCGATCCCCATCGTAACCAGCGAAATGGCGAAGGTTGCGCCGAAGATGATGGCGGCCCACTTGAAATCGCCGCGAAACAGCGCCGGGAAGAAGCCGAAAAACAAGGTCGTCCAGGAAAAGCCGACCGGGGCTTTCTTGATCGAGCCGAACGTCGGATGCTTGAATACGATTGCGGAATGCGCCATTAATCCCCCCGTAGTGCCGTTGTAAATATGTGTTCGCGGATTTTACACAGACGGGAATGAAAGGCAAGGCACTGAAAACGTATTCAGCGCGAATATTCGTGCGGCGATAGCGCATTCGCTACATGAGGCCTATCCAATTCATTTGAAAATCACCATCGTTCAACGCCGAATTTTCATATCAAAATAAAACCGGGCGGCATGTGCGATACATGCCGCCCGGTTCTTCAAGCACTCGCTGCGCCAATCAGAACGCCGTGCGAATCCCGACGCGCGTGACCGTCTGATTATGCGAGGACGACTCGCCCAGGCTTCCGATCGAGGCAAACTGATTCCCCGACGTATGCTGATACAGCGCCTGCGCATATACCTCGGTGCGGCGCGACAGGTGATAGCCGGCCGTCGCGCCGATCTCGTTGTAATGCGGATCGTTGCTGCGCCCCGCGATCTTCACCGACGAGTTCGTATAGAGATACATCGCGCCAACATAGAATGCCGACGTGAAGTCGTACTTCGCGTTGACTTCGACGTTGTCGAACTTCACGTCGCGCGGGACGCCGGCCAGCGGCGCCGCGTCGAGGATCGTGTGCGTGTAGACCAGGCCGAGCGTGGCCGAGCCGAGCACGTAGCTCACGCCGGCCGCCGCCACGCGCTGCGTGCCCGCGTGATAAGGCGAGCCGACCACCGCGCCCGAGGTGTTCTGATCCTCGCCGCCCGCGTTCATGTACGCCGCGGCAGCCGTCAGCGGGCCGCCGTTGTAGCGCGCACCGACGCTCCAGGCGCGGTTGGTCGCGAACTGGCCGGCCTGATTGCTGAAGCCGTACAGGCCGCCGAACTGCACGCCCGAGATTTCCGCGCTCGTGTATTTCACCGCGTTGTTGATGCGGAACGATTCGTCGAGGTTGTCGGCGTCGAACGGATGGCCGAACAGGCCGCCGCCCCAACTGCCGGCCGCGCTCAGGGGCGCGACATAGTCGACCACCGAATCGTACTGGCGGCCGAGCGTGACCGTGCCGAAGCGGTCCGACGACAGCCCGACGTAGGCTTGGCGGCCGAACATCTCGCCGCTATCCGCCAATTGGCCGGTGCTGACGCTGAAGTTGTTTTCGAGCCGGAAAATCGCGTGCAGACCGCTGCCGAGATCCTCGCTGCCCTTTATGCCCCAGCGGTCGCCGAGTTGCCGGAGATTGCTGGCGAGCACGTAATTCGAATGCCCTGCCTGATTACTGATGTAATCGAAACCTTCATCGATCGTGCCATACAACGTGACACTGCTCTGTGCATACGCCGTGCCGGCGAAAACGGCCAGTAACGCCGGGATCAGCGATTTTGCGATTCTCATGATTTCCCCAAGGAGTGAAGCGCACGCATGGTTAATGGTTTGGTGGCGCGCTTCATGAATATGGCGAACGGGATTCTAGAGAAATGAGCTTTCGGCACGATTACCGGTGTCGCCGTTGCGCAACAGCTTACTCATCACGCGATTCAGGGCGTGGCTTGCCGCACCCGAGCGCTTAAGGCGCGGGAGCTTTTCAATGCAAAACCCGACAATGAAAATTGACTACGCTTATCGATTAACGCAGCGAATATCGATAAATACACAGCAATATCGAACGGCAACGCGCCGGGCGCAAACCCGGCGCGTCGCGTCATTTCTGCGTCGCGCCTTTCGGCTCGAACACGAACGGCTGCGTCAGCGTGAACGGCGAGGGCGTGGCACCGTAGGCGCCCTGCTGCGTGCAATGGGCATGCGACATCGCCGCCACGGCCGCGCGGTCGGCGGCGGGATTGCGGCTGCTGGTCGTGATCGTCACGTTTTCGGGTTCGCCCGCCGCGGTGATCAGCGCGCGCACCAGCACCGTGACCTGACGGTCCAGCGGACGTGCATCGTCGGGATAGATGGCCACGGGAATCTTGCAGGACAAGGTATTTTCGTGCGGCAGGAACATGGCGCAACCGGCCAGTTGCGCGGCAACGAGCGGCAAGGCGAAATACTTCGCGTGGCGAATCATGACGAGGCTTCCCCAGGGTATGAACGTCGCGTTGGTCAGGCGCGATGGCCAAACGGCGCCGGGGAGCGCGACGACGCCCGGCTGGGCGGAGCATCGCGCGCCTCGGCGCCGCGTGGCGGGTAATGAGCATTTTTTCGTGTGCTGCCGAGCTCGCAGCTTACAGCAGCGACTTCGCCTGCGTCAGCACCTTGTCGCACACCTGCTTGGTCAGTTGTTGCTTGACGCCCGCACCGCTCAGGTCGAGCGTCTTGCCGTTGCCGGCGTCGAGGATGCCGCTGCTGCCGCTCGTGAACCCGCTGTCCGACTGCGGGTTGCCGCCGAGCTTGCCCAACAGTTGATCCTTGACCGAGCCGGCGCTGCCGCCGCCCAGGTATTGGTTCTGGATGCAGAACTGCAGCACGCCCGCGACGTTGCCGAGGCTCGACGGCATCAACGACGAACCGCCTCCGCCCAGTGCGCCGCCCAGGCCACTCAAGCCGCCGAGGTTGCCGGCAAGGCCGCCGGAATTCTGCGTGGTGCCGCTGCCGGCTTGTTTCAGCATGTCGCCGAGTTGGGCGTAGGCACCGGTCGCCGTTAGCGACAGGCCGATCAGGGCGCCGGCTGCAATCGCCCGGCCAGTACGAATCTTCATCATGATCCTCCCAGGTTACGAGATGACGGCGGCATTCACGATGTGCCGGAATGCCGGCAGCCAGCATAACCGAAGCGCCGAGGCGAACCGCGTCGCGAGTCGCGGATCGGGGCCGGGATTGACGATGTTTGACGGAATGGGCGGTGGGCGCTGGGCGCTGGGCGCTGGGCGACCGGATCGTTGCATCGCGCCGGCGTGGTGCGCGTAGGTGCGGGTGACTGCGTCAGCCATCGACGCACCGCGGCGAGACTGCCGCGGCGCCATGACAAGACAGCCAGCCGATCAGTCGTCGGAATCGTCGCTGTCGTCGTCTTCGTCGCTGCTTGCCGCACCGGCCGGTTTGCCGTAGCGCGTCACCAGCGATTGACGGAAACCGGCCAGCGACGGCTGCGCATCCAGGAGCTTGTAGAGCGCGGCAAGCTGCGCCGGCCAGTCGTGCAGCTCCTGCGCGAAGATCTTCAGGCGCGCGACCGTATCGAGCGCATCGCCCTCGCGGCCATCGAGCGCCTCGAGCACGGCATAGCGACGCAACACGGTTTCGCCGGGCAGCAGCGCAATGGCATGCTGATGCGCGGCGAGCTTGGCCGGCAGGTCGTCTCGCGAGATCGGCATCAGCGTGGCCGCACCGTATTCGCCCCACGAGCCGAACAGGAACGACGGCGACTCGCGATACTGCTCGGCCGGATTCGAACCGTAATACAGCACCTCGGCGCGCTGGTAATCGCGCAGGATCGGATACAGCGCCAGCAGCGCCGCGACCGACACGACCGCGAACACGCCATAGGCCATCCGCCCCGGCAGCACGCGCATCGGCCGCGTTTCGAGCAGCCCGATCACGAACATCGCCGGCAGCGTGAAGAACGTGTACTGCTGCGGATACTCGACGAGCGCGTGCATCAGCAGCACGCCGAGCAGCGCCAGGCCGAACAGGCGCTCGACCGTGTGCGGCACCCGCAACACGCGCACGAACCAGAACGCCAGCGTGACCAGCAGCGCGCCCAGGCCCAGCACGCCCGACTTGGCGAGCAGGTCGATGAAGATGTCGTGCGAGTTGTTGGCGATTTCCACGCCGCCCAGCGCGCGCACCAGCTCGAACTGATGCAGCGGGAATTCGCCCCAGCCCACGCCGAGCCACGGATGCTCGCGGAACATCGTCAGCCCGTACTTCCACAGCGCGAGGCGCGGTGCGATCTGCCCGGCGTCGCGCATGCGCTCGGCCGCCGATTCGGCCAGCCCGAGGTGGTAGCGCAGGTTGGCCCAACGCACCACGATATTGACCACGACGAACACCACCGCCAGCGCCAGCGGATACAACCATGCCGCGCGATGGCTGCGCCCGCGCCGCGCCGCGGCCAGCGCCGTCCAGAGCCCGGCGACGACCATCACCGCCACCTGCAGCCACGGGCCGCGCGACACGGTGAAGGCCAGCCCCGCCGACAACACGATCGACAACGGCAGCCAGCCCCACACGGGCAGCCGGCGTGCCTGCGCCAGATACAGCGTGCTGGCAAGCGCAAACGCGATGTAGGTGGCGAGGTGATTCGCCTGCGCCATGTTCCCGTACGGGCGGCGCTCGACCGTCACGCCGTAGTTCACGACGAACGGCGAGAACGTGTGTTCGAGATGCAGCAGCTGCACGACCTGGCAAGCCACCGCGAACACGCCGCCGACGACCATCGCGCCCGCCATCATCCGCGTGACGGTTTCGACCGAATGCACCCGGCCGAGCATATAGCCCGACTGCATCGCGATCAGCGCCGCCAGCAGGTAGCCGATGGCCAGCCAGTTCATCGCGGGCTGCGCGAGCGGCAGCACCAGCGTCTGCACGATCAGCACCGCGCCGAACGCGAGCGGGGTGGCCCAGCCGAGCGGCGCGGCGAACGGCTGCGCCGCTCGCTCGCCGCGCACGAGCAGCACCACCAGCCCGCCGAGCAGCGCATACAGGCCGAATGCCGTGAATTCGGAATAGAACGTCGGGATCGGATAGGTGTGATTGGTGACCGCGTAAGGCAGGATCAGGGCAACAGCAAGCGCAATCAGCGATAACGAACGCAGAACGGAAGAAGGCATGAGCGAACCGGATGTCAGCAACCGGCGCACTATACAAAAAATTTCCGGTGCTGAGTCGCTCGTGTGCCGTTCTGTCGGCTCATCGACAGTAAATCGCCGGTTACGCCACGGTCTGCCCCCGATTCATGCGCTCGTGGCCGCCACGCCAGGCTAGGTGCGGCACTCGGGCGGCGACAGCTTGCCGGCCAGCGTCGGCGCTTCGGACGGCACCGGCCCGGAGCCGGGCGGCGGCAGCGACGAGGCCGTCTTGCCGGCCGCGAAACATTCCCAGGTGATCGAACCGGCCTGCAGTTGGCCCTGCTGGAGCGCCACGCGCGCGGTGGGTGCTTCGGCGTTGTCGGGCGCCGACGGCATCAGCACCAGCGTGTTGGCGCCGCTCGGCGCGACCCGCGTGGTGTAGGCGATGCGGATCTGGCCGGTATCGTTGTTCACGGTGATCGATTCGACGTTGCGCGTGGCCGGCGGCGACACATAGCCGCCTGACATGGCCGTGCCGCTCGCGGCGTTCTCGGCCACCGCAAGCCGCGCCGATGCGGCCAGCGCCATGCCCTCGCCCACCCGGCTGCGCGCGAGGTAATCCTGATAGGCCGGAATCGCATAGGCCGCCACCACGCCGACAATCGCCAGCACGATCATCAGTTCGATCAACGTGAAGCCGCACGGCTCACGCGGCCGCACGCGAGGCAGACGCGGCACGAAACGCACGCGGCACGAGCGGCACATGCCGGCTGGCGCATGACGCAGGCGCCTTGAGAATTGATGGAACAGGGTGACGGACAACGCTTCGAACATGACGGGCTCCGGAAACGAAACAGGCCTGCCGACAGGGCAGACAGATCGATCGTAGCCAGCAGGCCTCGCGCCGGACAGTCGGCCGGATGGCCTATGCGCGGTGCGTAGCGGCCCGTCGCATCGGCACGTTCGCATTGCGCGCGCGCATAAAAAAACGCCGGCACGAGGCCGGCGTTCTGGCGAAGCGCGCAATGCCGCGGGACGAGCCCGCGAGCGCGCTTAGATCGCTGCCTTGAGCAGGCGACCCATTTCCGACGGATTGCGCGTGACCTTGATGCCGCACGCATCCATGATTTCCAGCTTCGCTTCGGCCGTATCGGCACCGCCCGAGATCAGCGCGCCGGCGTGGCCCATGCGCTTGCCCGGGGGCGCCGTGACGCCCGCGATAAAGCCGACGACCGGCTTCTTCATGTTCGACTTGATCCACTCGGCTGCCGTCGCTTCGTCCGGGCCGCCGATTTCGCCGATCATGACGACCGCATCCGTATCCGGATCGTCGTTGAACATCTGCATGACGTCGATGTGCTTCAGGCCGTTGATCGGATCGCCGCCGATGCCGACTGCCGACGATTGGCCGAGGCCCAGCGCCGTCAGCTGTGCAACGGCTTCATACGTCAGCGTGCCCGAACGCGACACGACGCCGATGCGGCCCTTGCGGTGGATGTGGCCCGGCATGATGCCGATCTTCAGCTCGTCCGGCGTGATCGTGCCCGGGCAGTTCGGCCCGAGCAGCAGCGTCTTGCGGCCTTCGCGACGCATGCGGTCCTTCACTTCGATCATGTCGCGAACCGGAATGCCTTCCGTGATGCAGATCGCGAGATCGAGGTCGGCCTCGACGGCTTCCCAGATCGCGGCCGCCGCGCCTGCCGGCGGCACGTAGATGACCGACACGGTTGCGCCCGTTTCGGCCTTTGCTTCCTTGACGCTGGCGTAGATCGGAATGCCTTCGAAATCTTCGCCGGCCTTCTTCGGGTTCACGCCCGCGACGTAGGCTTCGCGGCCGTTCGCGTACTCGCGGCAAGCGCGCGTGTGAAACTGGCCAGTCTTGCCGGTGATGCCCTGCGTGATGACCTTCGTATCTTTGTTGATCAGAATCGACATGTATTGACCTCTGTTCGATCGGCGTCGCGTCTGCGCGCCGCCATGCGTGTTCAATGCAACGATGCTTACTTGCCGGCGGCCGCTGCAACAACCTTCTGCGCAGCTTCTTCCATGCTGTCAGCCGAGATGATCGGCAGGCCGGATTCGGCGAGCATCTTCTTGCCCAGGTCTTCGTTCGTGCCCTTCATGCGCACCACCAGCGGCACGCCGAGGTTCACGGCCTTCGAGCCTGCGATCACGCCTTCCGCGATCACGTCGCAACGCATGATGCCGCCGAAGATGTTGACGAGGATCGCCTTCAGGTCCGGGTTCTTCAGCATCAGCTTGAACGCTTCCGTGACCTTCTCGGTCGTCGCGCCACCGCCGACGTCCAGGAAGTTCGCCGGTTCGCCGCCGAACAGCTTGATGGTGTCCATCGTGGCCATCGCCAGGCCGGCGCCGTTCACGAGACAGCCGATGTCGCCGTCGAGCGAGATGTAGGCCAGATCGAACTTCGACGCTTCGATTTCAGCCGGATCTTCTTCGGCCAGATCGCGATACGCAACGATTTCCGGATGGCGGAACAGCGCGTTCGAATCGAAGTTGAACTTGGCGTCGAGCGCGATCACCTTGCCGTCGCCGGACACGTTCAGCGGGTTGATTTCGGCCAGCGATGCGTCGGTTTCCCAGAATGCCTTGTACAGGCCTTGCAGGATCGCGCGTGCTTGCGGAATCGAAGCAGCCGGCACGCCGATCTTCGCGGCGAGGTCGTCGGCCTGTTCGTCGAGCAGGCCCGTCGACGGCTCGACGATGACGTGGTGGATCAGTTCCGGATGCTTTTCGGCCACTTCCTCGATGTCCATGCCGCCTTCGCTCGAACCCATCAGAACGATCTTTTGCGACACGCGATCGACGACGAGGCTGACATACAGTTCCTGCTTGATGTCCGCGCCTTCTTCGATCATCAGACGGTTGACCTTCTGGCCTTCCGGACCGGTCTGGTGCGTGACGAGCTGCATGCCGAGGATCTGTTCGGCGTATTCACGAACCTGCTCGAGCGACTTGGCGACCTTCACGCCGCCGCCCTTGCCACGGCCGCCTGCGTGAATCTGCGCCTTGACGACCCATACCGGGCCGCCCAGCTCTTCCGCCACCTTCAGCGCCTCGTCCACCGAGAACGCCGGCTTGCCGCGCGGGACCGCGACACCGAATTTCCGCAGGATTTCCTTACCCTGGTACTCGTGAATCTTCATGCGTGATTCCTTCAGTCTGGAGAGTTGGATTAAAAGTCGATTGACCGTCGCTTCTTTCTACTAATAGTTTCCGATTATTCGTGCGAGCCGCCCGCACCACCCGGCGCAAGGCGGCCCACGCCGGGCCATGTCGGAGTGAGCACCCGGTCGGCCGTGCATCGCACCGCGCGCCCTGCCGCACCGCGCCGTCGCGCAGCGGCGCCCGACTCCACCGCACGACGCCCAGCCGGTTGCGCAAGGCACGAACCGGTAACGGCGAATCGAACGGTGGAACGAAGCGGGAAGCGGCGGGAGAAAACGGGGCGGGGAACAGCGGAAAAAGCGGAGAGGCGGTGAGCGATGCGTGCTCGGCAGGCGGGGACGACGGCTTGGCTGCTGCGATCGGAACGGCAATTCCGGCCGGACGACGCGGCGGCGCCGGCGACACGGGGTTCGCGATCGGAGCGCATGCTGGGCCTGGGTTCATGGATCGGCTGTCCACTCGGCTGCATCACCTTGATCGCCGCCGCGCAATGCGACAGGACCGATGGATCGATGACGCTGCCCCACACGCCACCCCGTCGGTCGGTGAACGCCGGAGCGGCGCGCCAGAAGCGCGACGGGCGTGACACGGGCTTGGATGACGGCATGCGCAAGGTTGAAGCCGATAAGGAAAACCGCACGATCTTAGCATTATCGAGGGTTTGCCGCATCGCCACGAATATCCGGTTAGACCCTTATTGGCAACAGGATGCAGTGCAGCATCGAGGGCCGGACCCGGCTAAAAAGAGAGCACGAAACAAGGGCTTAGGCGCCCTCGAACTCGTCCTCGCCGCCCTTCAGGATCTTGACGATCGTGCTGCTGGAAAAGCCGCGCGACGCCAGGAAGCGCGCCTGCTTGGCTCGCTCGGCCGGCGAGCCCGGCAGGCTGCCGAACTTCTTGCGCCAGACGGCCTGCGCACGGCTGAACTCGGTTTCGCGAAGCTGCTCGGTCACCGATTCGACCAGTTCGCCATCGACCGAATGACGCTTCAGTTCGCCCAGGATGCGGGCCGTACCGAGGCGCGACGCGCGCCGATGCACGAGGCTTTCGGTAAACCGGGCATCGGACAGCCAGTTCTCGCGCTCGAGCGCATCGAGCAAGGCCTCGGGATCGTCGCCCTCCTCCACGTACGGCGCGAGCTTGCGCGCCAGTTCGCTGCGGCTGTATTCGCGGCGCGAGAGATAGCCGAGCGCCCGGCCCTTCAGCGAGCGCGCCGGGCGCGCGGGCGCGGCGCGGCGCGTGTCGTTCTCGGGCACGGATGCTTCGCGAGCGGAGGAAGAATCGGCGGATGACGTGGCTTCGCCGCGTTCGCCGCGGCCGCTTCGCGCCTCGAACGGGCTGCTGGTGCGCCGCCGCGTGCGGCGCGTGGCCTGCTCGCTGGTGCGCGAATATTGATCGCCGTCGGCATTTTCGAAGCGGCCCTGCCGGGCTGGAGCGCGGGCAGCCTGCTCGAACGGTTCGGACGCCAGCGCTTCGCGACGCGACGCCTGCGGTCGTGATGCCCCGCTTGCCGGGGCGGACGAGCCGCCCGCCCGCGACAGGCCGGTGGAGGCAGCCCGGCTTGCACCGTTGCGCACGGTACGGCTGCGGATGCCGCGCGCCGTATCGTGTGCGTCGAACGATTCGTCGGGATCGAACAGGTCGGCAGGATCACCGGGCGCGCCGACCCCGCGCTGAAATGCAACGAGGGCATCGTCGGATGCCCTCGTTGCGGAGCGGCCATCCGGCGGCCCCTCCTGCGATTGCGCAGCACCGGAGCGCACCGGGTGGCTCGTTTGCCGTTCGTCGGCCGCGCGATCCTCGCGCGACGACGTGGCCGACGAATCGTCCGGGCGCTCCCGGCTGCGACGCATCACTCTTCTTCGTCGAGGATCTCGTCCTCGGCAGCGCCGGCGCCCGCGACCACGCCGCCTTGCGGCATGGCCACCACACCGAGCGATTCGCGGATGCGATTCTCGATCTCGCGAGCGACATCGCTGTTCTCGCGCAGGAATTCACGCGCGTTGTCCTTGCCCTGGCCGATCTTCTCGCCGTTGTAGCTGTACCAGGCGCCGGCCTTGTCGACGATCTTCGCCTGCACGCCGAGATCGATGATTTCGCCCTGACGCGAAATGCCTTCGCCATACAAGATATCGAAGATCGACTCGCGGAACGGCGGCGCGACCTTGTTCTTGACGACCTTGACGCGCGTTTCGTTGCCGATCACCTCGTCGTTCTTCTTGATCGAGCCGATCCGGCGGATGTCGAGACGCACCGACGCGTAGAACTTCAGCGCATTGCCGCCCGTGGTGGTTTCCGGGTTGCCGAACATCACGCCGATCTTCATGCGGATCTGGTTGATGAAAATCACCAGGCAGTTCGTGCGCTTGATCGTGCCCGTGAGCTTGCGCAGCGCCTGCGACATCAGGCGCGCCTGCAGGCCCGGCAGCGAATCGCCCATTTCGCCTTCGATTTCGGCCTTCGGCACCAGCGCCGCGACCGAGTCGATCACGATCATGTCGATCGAGCCCGAACGCACCAGCGCATCGGTGATTTCCAGTGCCTGCTCGCCCGTGTCCGGCTGCGAGATCAGCAGCTCCGGCACGTTGACGCCGAGCTTCGAGGCGTACTGGACGTCGAGCGCGTGTTCCGCGTCGATGAATGCCGCCGTGCCGCCGAGCTTTTGCATTTCGGCAATCACTTGCAGCGTGAGGGTGGTTTTACCCGACGATTCCGGGCCGTAGATTTCGACGACGCGGCCGCGCGGCAAGCCACCGACGCCGAGCGCGATATCGAGACCGAGCGAACCGGTGGAGACGACCTGGATGTCTTCCATGGCCTCGGCATCGCCGAGCTTCATGATCGAGCCCTTGCCGAACTGCTTCTCGATCTGGGCCAGCGCTGCCGCCAGCGCCTTGCTCTTTTCCGCGGTCAGCCCGGCGCCTTTCTTACTATCTTCCATGAATCGTCCTTTGCTATGATGAGCAGCGTCTGATTGGGGCACACCGGGCGACAAGCCGTTAGGTGCACGAATGCAGACACTGTATAAAAAAACAGTAGTTTGTGCAAGCCCGAATTGCGGGTTCCGCACGACTCATCCCGACCCTCCGGAGACACCCGCGCAGGCGCCCGCACGCCGCCTCGCGCGCCGCGGCCACGCACCATGCGAATCCTGATTGCCGAAGATGACAGCATACTCGCGGACGGTTTGACCCGATCACTCCGCCAATCGGGCTATGCCGTCGATCACGTCGCGAACGGCGTCGAGGCCGATACCGCGCTGTCGATGCAGACGTTCGACCTCCTGATTCTCGATCTCGGCCTGCCGAAAATGCCCGGCCTCGACGTGTTGCGGCGCCTGCGCGCACGCAACTCGGTCTTGCCGGTGCTGATACTGACCGCCGCGGACAGCGTCGACGAACGCGTCAAGGGCCTCGACCTCGGCGCCGACGACTACATGGCCAAGCCCTTCGCGCTGAACGAACTCGAAGCGCGCGTACGCGCCCTCACGCGGCGCGGCGCCGGCGGTGGCCCGACGGTGATCCGCCATGGCTCGTTGAGCTTCGACCAGGTGGGCCGGCTCGCCTACGCCAACGAACGCGTGCTCGATTTGTCGGCGCGCGAGCTCGGCCTGCTCGAAGTGCTGTTGCAACGGATCGGCCGGCTCGTCTCGAAGGAGCAGCTCGTCGATCACCTGTGCGAATGGGGCGAGGAAGTCAGCAACAACGCGATCGAGGTCTATGTGCACCGGCTGCGCAAGAAGATCGAGCCGAGCGGCGTGCGCATCCTGACCGTGCGCGGGCTCGGCTACTGCATGGAGAAAGCGGCGGCCGAACCGGCCGCAGGTGTGGCCACGGCCACCGCGGCCACGTCGGAAGCACCGGCGGCGCTCCCGCCGCTGCGCTGACGGGCCGCCGCGCCCCGCGATGGCCACGCCGTTCCGCCCGCCGCGCGCCCGGCCCAGGCCTCGGCCGCAAGATCCGCACGACGCCGAACGCGACGCGCGCTACGAGAACCCGTTCGCGCCGCCCGACGAGGGCGAATCCGCCGATACCGGCCGGCCGCGCTCGCTGTTCGGCGAAATCCTCGACTGGATGCTGGCGCCGCTCTTGCTGCTCTGGCCGATGAGCATCGCCGTCACCTATCTGGTGGCGAAAACCATCGCCGACGGCCCGTTCGACCGTGCGCTCGAAACCGACGCCTACGTGCTCGCGCGGCAGATCACGCCCGTCAACGGCGTGGCCGAGCTGGTGCTGCCCAAGGCCACGCTCGACCTGCTGCGCACCGACAACGTCGACAGCGTCTACTTCCAGGTGCTCGGCACGCGCGGCGAACTGGTGGCCGGCGAGGCCGACCTGCCGCTGCCGCGCGACGACGACCGCCCGCCGCCCGGCCTCGTGCTGTTCCGCAACGACCTGCTGCGCGGCAACGACATCCGCGTCGCCTACACCACCGTCGCGCTGCCCGGGGCGAGCGGTGCGCAACCGGTGCTGGTGCAGGTCAGCGAGACGCTCGACAAGCGCAACGCGCTCGCCAACGACATCATCAAGGGCGTGATCCTGCCGCAGTTCGTGATCCTGCCGCTGGCAATCGTGCTGGTGTGGTTCGGGCTGTCGCGCGGCCTCGCGCCGCTGACCGCCCTGCAGGCGCACATCCGCAACCGCCGCCCCGACGATCTCTCGCCCGTCGATGCGCAACGCGCGCCGCCCGAAATCGAGCCGCTCGTCACCTCGTTCAACGATCTGCTCGCCCGACTCGAACAGAACATCGCGCTGCAAAAGCGCTTCATCGCCGACGCCGCCCATCAGATGAAGACGCCGCTGGCCGGGTTGCGCACCCAGGCCGAATTCGCACTGCGTCACGAGGTTTCGGCCGAGGTCGGGCACTCGCTCGAACAGATCGCGGCCAGCTCCGAGCAGGCCGCGCGGCTCGTCACGCAATTGCTGGCGCTGGCGCGCGCCGAGAATCGCGCGAGCGGGCTGACGTTCGAGCCGGTCGATCCGCTGGCGCTGGCGCGCGTGACCGTGCGCGACTGGGTACAGGCTGCGTTCGCGAAACGCATGGATCTCGGCTACGAAGGGCCGGACGACCTGCCGGACGCTGAAAACAGCGAGCCGCCCGACGAACCACCGGCCGGCAACGCACTGCCTTCGCCGCCTGCACTCATCGACGGCAACCCCGTGATGCTGCGCGAGATGCTCGGCAACCTGATCGACAACGCGATCCGCTACACACCGGAAGGCGGGCGGATCACGGTGCGCGTGGCCATCGACCCCACCGCGACGCTCGCCGACGACGCCCATCATGCCCACCGCCCCGCCACCGGCGTGGTGCACATCGATGTGGAAGACACCGGCCCCGGCATTCCCGCGCACGAACGCGGGCGCGTGCTCGAACGCTTCTATCGCATCCTCGGCCGCGATGGCGAGGGCAGCGGGCTGGGCCTGGCGATCGTGCGCGAGATCGTCACGCAGCACGGCGGCGAGATCGCGATCGACGACCACGTCTATCAGGCCGCCCCCCGCCTGGCCGGCACGCTGGTGCGCGTCAGCTTCGCGCTGCGCCAGGCCGCCCCGGAATAACCCTGAGCCGCACGGCCGCGCTGCGAACCATACGCAGAAATACGCGAACATCGAGTATCGATGGGCGACATTGACGCAATTTCACTGCATTCTTGCCCGACGCTCCCAATAAACCCTGATCGGCTTTCCAGTCAGAACACCGTAAGTTTGGCCGCCAATAATCGTCGCAAGTTCGTCAGGATGGCGAACTGATACCGATATCAAGAACTGGAGACGACTCATGGCGACAGTAGGCGGGCACATCGCGCATTCGCCGATGACGAGCGACGAGAAACGCGTGATCTTCGCGTCCTCGCTCGGCACCGTGTTCGAGTGGTACGACTTTTATCTGGCCGGCTCGCTCGCGGCCTACATCAGCAAGAGCTTCTTCTCGGGCGTCAATCCCACCGCAGCGTTCATCTTCACGCTGCTCGGCTTCGCCGCCGGCTTCGCGGTGCGCCCGTTCGGTGCCATTGTGTTCGGGCGGCTCGGCGACATGGTCGGCCGCAAGTACACGTTCCTCGTCACGATCGTGATCATGGGCGTATCGACGTTCGTGGTGGGCTTCCTGCCCGGCTACGCCACGATCGGCATCGCGGCACCGGTGATCTTCATCGCGATGCGGCTGCTGCAGGGCCTCGCGCTCGGCGGCGAATACGGCGGCGCGGCCACCTACGTGGCCGAGCATGCCCCCGCCAACCGGCGCGGTTTCTACACCGCCTGGATCCAGACCACCGCCACGCTCGGCCTGTTCCTGTCGCTGCTCGTGATCGTCGGCGTGCGCACCGCGGTGGGCGAGGAAACGTTCGGCGCCTGGGGCTGGCGCGTGCCGTTCGTCGCGTCGATCCTGTTGCTGGCCGTGTCGGTGTGGATTCGCATGCAGTTGAACGAATCGCCGGTGTTCCTGCGCATCAAGGCCGAGGGCAAGACCTCGAAGGCGCCGCTCACGGAAGCGTTCGGCCAGTGGAAGAACCTGAAGATCGTGATCCTCGCGCTGATCGGGCTGACCGCCGGCCAGGCCGTGGTCTGGTACACGGGGCAGTTCTACGCGCTGTTCTTCCTGACGCAGACGCTGAAGGTCGACGGCACCACCGCCAACATCCTGATCGCCGCGGCGCTGCTGATCGGCACGCCGTTCTTCCTGTTCTTCGGCTCGCTGTCGGACCGGATCGGCCGCAAGCCGATCATCCTGGCCGGCTGCCTGATCGCGGCGCTGACCTACTTCCCGCTGTTCAAGGCGCTGACGCACTACGCCAACCCGGCGATGGAAGCCGCCACGCAGAAGGCGCCGATCACGGTGATCGCGAACCCCGACGAGTGCTCGTTCCAGTTCAACCCGGTCGGCACGGCGAAGTTCACCTCCTCGTGCGACATCGCCAAGGCGGCGCTCTCCAAGGCCGGCCTGAACTACGAGAACGTGGCGGCACCGGCCGGCACGCTCGCGCAGATCAAGGTGGGCGACACGGCGGTGGACACCTACGACGGCAAGTCCGGCGATGCCAAGGCCAAGGGCGGCGCGTTCGACAAGACGCTGGCGGCCACGCTGAAAGGCGCGGGCTACCCGGCCAAGGCCGATCCGTCGCAGATCAACTGGCCGATGACGATCGTGGTGCTGACGATCCTGGTGATCTTCGTGACCATGGTGTACGGGCCGATCGCCGCGATGCTGGTGGAGATGTTCCCGACGCGAATCCGCTACACGTCGATGTCGCTGCCGTATCACATCGGCAACGGCTGGTTCGGCGGCTTCCTGCCGGCCACTGCGTTCGCGATCGTGGCGGCGAAGGGCAACATCTATTCGGGGCTCTGGTATCCGATCGTGATCGCGCTGGCGACGTTCGTGATCGGGCTGCTGTTCGTCAAGGAGACGAAGGGGACGAATATCTACGCGCAAGACTGAGCGCACCGACGACTCGGGCGGCGCAGGCCGAAGCGAGAAGGGGTGGTTCGGGGCCGGATGAAGATTTTTCCAGAAAGGTGTTGACAGGCCTCGGCCACTTCTTCATAATCGATTTTCTGTTGGCGAATTAGCTCAGTCGGTTAGAGCGACGGAATCATAATCCGCAGGTCCGGGGTTCGAATCCCTGATTCGCCACCAAATTCAAAAGCCCGCAACGCGAAAGTGTTGCGGGCTTTTCCTTTTGCAACTCCGGATGGCAGGTGGACGGGTTCAGCCCATTCGCCACCGCCAGCCAACCGCTCCAGCGTCTTTACTCCTCCCCGCTACGCTCCAGCCGGTACCCGAAGTTGTACACCGTCGAGATCACCACGCCGTTCTTCGGCCTGAGCCCCAGATTCGTTCGCAGCTTGCTCACATAGGTCGCGAGCGTCGCGTCGTACTTGCGATCCACCGCGCCCCAAATCCGCTTGCTCATTACGTCCTTCGACACGATCCGCCCGACGTTCTCGAACAGCAGCGTCGCCAGATCGAATTCGCGTTGCGACAGCTCGACCGGCCGATCGTCCACCGCCGCGGCACGCGCGCCGACATCCAGCACGACCCGGCCAAGGCGGATCACTTTTGGTGCTTGCAGTTCGGGGTAGTACTTGCGCACCTGCGCACCGAGCCGCGCAAGCAGCTCACGTTCGCGCAGCGGCTTCACCAGATAATCGTCGGCGCCGCTGTTCAGCCCGAACACGATGTCGTTCTCGCCGTCGTGCTGCGTCATCATGATGACCGGCTGGGCAGCCGCGAACGTCTCGCGTACCCAGCGCAGCACCTCGATCCCGGATTTGCCGGGTACGTCCCAGTCGAGCAGCAGCACATCGACACGCTGCGCCTGAACGGCCTCGATGAAGCTGTCGCCGTCATGGCGCACGAGCGCCTCGTAGCCCGCCTTCTCCAGCCAGCCGGCAACCGTGTTCGCCTGCGCGACGACGTCCTCGAGTATTCCGACGATCATGATCCATCCATGGTTGATTGCGTGATCAGAACAGGCACGCAGCCAAGCCATCGGCTGCGTCCCCCGCAAGCCGAATATTATTCGCCAATTCGTCAGCATACCTATATTCCTCAACAGAGGATCAACGCGAATCCCGCATTGATAGCTTATTGAAAGACTGTCAACGCCCGCCCGCCGAATCGGATAAATCGCAGTCCTGAAGGCGCCATTCCCCGATGGCGGACTGCCTCACGCTTGCTCTATGATCGACAGGCCCTTCCCGATACGCGATACACCACGCCCCGCGCCTGTCTCGCGCAGCGGGGCCGGCCAGAACCCCCGACCGTCCCGACCTCACCCTGTCTCCACCATGCGCCGATGGCTCACGCCCCTCCGAAGCGCCGCGCCGGTCCGGCAATGGCGCAGCAGTCTGCTCGCCGCCGGCATGCTGGTGCTCGCGGCGCTCGCGGCCACGCCGACGGCGGAATCGATATTCGCGCCGCTCGACCGGCTGTATGACGATCTCGTCGCGAAGCAAACGCGCAACCACATCCATCACGAAATCGCGGTCATCGGTGTCGACCAGCGCACGCTGGCCGAACTCGGCGCCGGCCCGAGCTTCTCGCGCACGGTGCACGCGCAACTGCTCGATCGGCTGTCGGAGGCGTCGGCAGTGGTGATCGACTTCATGCTGTCCGACAGCCGGCCCGACGATGCCGTACTGGCGCGGGCGATGCGCAAGCAGGGCCACGTGGTGCTGCCGACGCTGGCGGCATCGAACGCGCGCTACGCGCCGGGCAGCCAGCTTCCGCCCGCCCCCGCGCTCGCGAGTGCGGCGGCCGCCACCGGCCCGCGCAGTTTCGTGATCGGCGCGGATAACCAGGTGTACGGCATCGTGCCGTTCATCCCGGACGGTCCGCACGGCGAGCGGCGCCCGCACGTGGTGCTCGAGGCGCTGCGCGTCGCCGGCCTGCAGCCGGCGGTCGGCGATCTGCACCCGTATCTGCAGAATCACGTCGCGACCATGGGCCGGATCGTGCCGGACAGCCTCGCGCTCGCGTTCCCGCAGCACTTCGATCTCGATCAGTACTCGTACGTGGATGTCCTGAAGGGCCGCGTGAGCCCGTCCGAATTCGCGGGCAGGATCGTATTCGTCGGCGACATCACGGCGGATCTGTCGGGCGACTTCAACCTGTCGTCGGTCAGCAAGCCGCTGCGGCGCGTGCAGATCGACGCGCTGGTGGCGGAAGCCCTGCTCGACGGCCAGGTGCTCAAGCGCACGTCGCGACGCCTGCAGCTCGTCGTCTGTCTCGCAACGGCGCTGGGCATGCTGGCGATCTGCGCATTCGTGCCGGGCCGGCGCATGTACGGCTGCGCGCTCGCCTGGATCGCGCTCTACATCGGCATCGCCACGCTGCTGCTGATCGATCGGCACTACCTGGTTCCGATCGGGCCGACGGTGCAGGTCTGCGCGATCATCTTCGCGGTGTATGGCTGGCGGCACGCGAACCGCATTCGCGGCTTCCTGCTCGGCGAGTTCCATTCGCTGAACGAACGATCCGCCAGCTCGCCGCTGGTCGGGCAGGCCAGCGCCGGGCCGCCGACGCTCCAGCACGCGATGCGTCAGATCCGCGCGTGGCAGACCACCTACGTCGACGTGATCCAGACCTTGCCGTACCCCGTCTTCGTGGAACGCGAAGGCCGGCTGATCCTGCGCAACGAGCGCGGCGCGGCGATGCTGGCGGCACTCGACCCGCAGCCGGACGGCGCTGCGCGCGACGCCGCCATCCTCGCCCTGGCGCATGACGAGATCGTGCAGGCGCACGCCACCGGCAAGATCCGCTCCGCCGAAATGACGCTCCGGCAGCGCGATCACCTGATGATGGTCACGCCGTTCGACGACGCGGCGGGCACCGCGAGCATGATCTGCTTCGTCGATGTCCACGCGCTGAAGGAAGCGGTGGCGAGCGATCGGCAGACGCTGCGCCACATGGCGCACGACTTGCGCAATCCGCTCTCGTCGATCCTCGCACTCGTCGAGGCGCGCGGCCGCACGAGCTCGACAGCCGATCCCGCGTTCCTCGCGGATCTGCAACGGCTGGTGAACTACAGCCTGCGCGTCTCGCAGGATTTCATGCAGCTTTCGCGCGCCGAACATTTCGACCCGCAGGCGGGCACGCCGCTGTCGCTGAACGACCTGGCGGCGGAAGCGATCGATCAGGTATGGCACGGCGCGACCGCGAAGCGGATACAGTTGAACGGGCCGCATCACGAAGGGCCGGACCTGTTCGTGCTGGGCAATCAGGACATGCTGCTGCGCGCGCTGGTGAACCTGCTCGACAACGCAATCAAGTATTCGGCACCGGGCACGTCGGTGGAGGTCTGGATCGATGCCGACGACGACAGCGCGGCGGTGCGCATCGAGGATCACGGCATCGGCATCGAGCGCACCGCGTTGCCGCATCTGTTCGAGCCGTTCTTCCAGGTCGGCAACGACGCGAAGGACGCGAGCCAGGGCGTGGGGCTCGGGCTGCCGTTCGTGAAGGCGGTTGTCGAGCGGCACGGCGGCACGATCGACGTGCAGTCGACGCCCGGTGCCGGCAGCCGGTTTACCATCCGGCTGAAGCGGATCGCGATCGATATCGTCGACGACTGAATGGGCGCGGCACGCAACGCCCACGCTCATCCGAGCGTGCCGACGATACTGACCTCCCTCGCCTCCGGCACCTCGTTGTACGACAACACCGCAAGCCCCGGCGCGAACAAGCGCGCATAACGCACCAGAATCGGCCGCAAGCGCGGAATCACCAGCAGCACCGGCGTCGCACCCGCCTGCTTCATCTGATCGCGCACGCCCGGCATCGTCGTCTGCAATTGCGTGAGCACGTTCGGATCGACCGCGAAATCGTCGAGCGGCACCCGGCCGCCGGCCTGTTCGGAGCGGGCCAGCGAGCCGAGCAGCAGGCTTTCCAACTCGCCCGTCAGGCTGAAGCCGCGAATCTCGGGCTGCGTGCCCGTCAGATCCGCAACGATCTGGCGACGCAGCGCGCAGCGCACTTCGGCCGCGAGCAGGATCGGATCCTTCGTGCTGTCCGCCGCCTCGACGAGCGTCGCGGCGATCGTCTCGATATCCTTCAGCGATACGCTCTCCGCCAGCAACAGGCGAAACACGCGACGCAACTGGCCGTGCGTCAGGCTCTTGCCGAGCGCATCGCTCACCACCGGCGCGATCCCCGCCAGCCGCTCCAGCAGCGCGGTCACGTTGTCGTAGCTGAACAGCTCGGGCAGCGCGTCGCGCACCACCTTCGCAACGTGGGTCGCGACCACCGTCGCGCCGTCGACCACCTGGTAACCCAGGCCGAGCGCGTGCGCCTTCTGCGCGGGCTCGATCCACGTGACGAGCATGTCGTACGCGGGATCGACGCCCGGAATGCCGTCGAGTTCCCCGTACACCGTCGACGACGGAATCGCCATCAGCCGGTCGGCGTGGATCTGCGCGCGCGCGACCGCGGTGCCGTTCAGCACGATCGCGTATTGCGACGGCTGCAAGCCGAGATCGTCGCGCGTGCCGATCGGCGGCACCAGAAAGCCGAGCGCCTCGGACAGGCTGCGCCGCGTGCCGCGAATCCGCTTCACGAGCGGCGCCCCCTGGCTCTCGTCGACCATCGCGACGAGCTTGTAGCCGAGCGACACCGACAGCGGCTCCACATACGGCAGGCTGCGCCAGTCGAGCGCGTCCGACGGCGCGGCAAGCAGCGCGGCGCCCACCGATTCGTTCGCCTCGCGGATCTGCTCGGCCGCGGCGGCGGACGGCCGCTGCGCCATCCGCCAGCCGGCAAAGCCGAGGATCGCGGCGAACAACAGGAACGTGAAGGTAGGCATGCCGGGGATCAAGCCGAGCATCGCCATCAGCGCGGCGGCGCTGTACAGCACCACCGGCGACGCCAGCAACTGCTGCGCGACCTGCTCCTGGAAATCGCGTGCGTCGCTGATCCGCGTGACGATCACCGCCGCCGCCGCCGACAGCAGCAGGCCGGGAATCTGCGCGACCAGACCGTCGCCGATCGTCAGCAATCCATACTGATGCAGCGCATCGGCCATCGACAGGTCGTGCATCATCACGCCGATCGCCAGGCCACCGATCAGGTTGATCACCAGCACCAGAATGCCGGCGATCGCGTCGCCGCGCACGAACTTCGACGCGCCGTCCATCGCGCCGTAAAAGTCGGCTTCGGAAGAAACTTCGCGGCGCCGCACCTGCGCCTGTTCCTGCGTGATCACGCCCGCGTTCAGGTCGGCATCGATCGCCATCTGCTTGCCCGGCAGCGCATCGAGCGTGAAGCGCGCGGACACTTCCGAGATCCGTTCGGCGCCCTTCGTGACCACCACGAAGTTGATGATCATCAGGATCACGAACACCACCAGCCCGACCACGAAATTGCCGCCGATCACCACGTTGCCGAACGCCTCGACCACTTGCCCGGCCGCATGCGTGCCGGTGTGCCCGTGGAGCAGCACGACGCGCGTGGAGGCGACGTTCAGCGTGAGCCGCATCAGCGTCGCGGCGAGAATCACCGTGGGGAACGCCGAGAAATCGAGCGGCCGCTTCACCGTGACGGCCACCATGATCACCACGATCGACAGCACGATGTTGAACGTGAACAGCATGTCCAGCACCACCGGCGGCAGCGGCAGGATGATCATCACGAGCAGCATCAGCAGCGCAAGCGGCGCGGCCACCCGGATCCGTTTCAGGTTCGCGCGCAACCGCGCGGGGGAAGTCGTCACGATGGAATCTCCGTCAGAGGCTCGGGAATGTCGAGGCCGGCCGGCAGCGCGGGCCGCGATGGGCGCACGCCGCGGCGAAACGCCTGGATCTGCAATACGTAGGTCAGCACCTGCGCCACCGCGCGATACAGCGCGGCCGGAATCTGCTGATTGACCTGGCTGGTGCGATAGATCGCGCGGGCGAGCGGCGGCAGCTCCAGCACCTCGATACCGTGCCGGTTGGCGATCTCGCGGATGAACAGCGCCGCTTCATCCACGCCTTTCGCGACGACGAACGGCGCCTGTGCACGCGTTTCGTCGTATTTCAGCGCGACCGCGTAATGGGTGGGGTTGACGATCACCACGTCGGCGCCGGGCACCGTCTTGCGAATGCCCTGCCGCGCCATTTGCCGCTGCAGTTGACGGATGCGGCTCTTCACCTCGGGCTTGCCTTCCGTCTGCTTCATCTCGTCCTTGATGTCGCGCTTGCTCATCCGCTGGCCGCGCAGGAACAGCATGCGTTGCAGCGGCGCATCGATCAGCGCGAACACGGCGAGCACCGCGCACAGCGTCAGCGTCGAATCGACGAACATCGCGGCGCCGCTCGACAGCACATCCGCGAGCGGCGCCGCGCGCAACTGCAGGAAGCGATCGAGATTCGCGCGGCAGACGAGCACCAGCACGGCAATCAGCGCCGCGGCCTTCGCGACCGTGGTGGCAAGCTGCACGTAATGGCGGCCGGACACGAGCCGCTTCAGGTTGGCCGCCGGGCTCAAGCGGCTCGCCTTCGGCATCACGTTCTTCGCGCTGATCACCCAGCCGCCGGGAAACAGCGAGCCGAGCACGATGCAGACCGGCACCGCCGCGAGCGGCGCAAGCATCTTGCCGATCAGCAGCAGCGTGGCGGGGAACAGCATCGATGCCGCATCGGGCAGCGCGTCGGGCCGCGACAGATCCGCCATCGACAGCGCGAACAGCGCACGCAGGTCGCCAACCCATCCCGGCAGCAGCGCGATCATCAGCTTCATCGACACCAGCACGCCGATCGCCGTCGCGAGATCGCGCGAGCGCACCGCCTGCCCTTCCTGCTTCGCCTTTCTGAGCTTGCGCGGGGTGGCCTTCTCGGTCTTGTCGCCGCTGCCCGGCTGCGCGCTCACCGCACGGCTCCGGCGGCCGGCGCAAGCCGGTCGTACAGGTCGAGCGCGTGGGCGATCATGCGGCCGTAGTGGTCGGGCAGCGACGGCATCAGCAACGTGACGAGCAGCAGCCCGAACATCGTCGTGACCGAGAAACCGAGCGAAAACAGGTTCAGCGACGGCGCCGCGCGATTCAGCAGCCCCAGCCCGACCTGCACCACGAGCGTCGCGAACACCACCGGCAGCGCCAGCGCGAGCGCGGCGGAAAACATCCAGCCGACCGCGAACACGAGCTGCCTGAGCGCGTCCGTATCGAACGCGAACGCGCCCACCGGCCACGCAGTGAAGCTGCGCGCGAGCACCTGCACGAGCATCAGGTGCCCATCGATCGAAAAGAACAGCAGCATGAATACGACCATCATCACGCTCGACAGCACGTCCGCCGTCTGGCCGCTTACCGGGTCGTTGATCGCGGCCATCGACAGGCCCATCTGCGACGACAGCAGCGTGCCGAACATCAGCATCGCCGCGAGCACCAGATGCAGCACGAAGCCGAGCAGGCCGCCGATCAGGATCTGCTCGGCGATCACACCGATGCCGGCGAACGAAAACGGATCGAGCGTCGGCATCGGCGGCAGCGCGGGCTGCACGACCAACGCGAGCAGCAGCGCGGCGAGCGCGCGGGCGCGCATCGGCACCATGGCCTCGCCCAGCACCGGTGCGGTCGCGAGCGCCGCGAAGATCCGGCAGAACGGCCAGAGCAGCGCGACGCCGAACGGCAGCAGCCTGTCGAGGACGATCTCCATTTCAGCCGGCGAGCTGCGCCGCGCGCTGGAAGATCGCCACCGTGTAGTGCATCACGCGATCCGCCACCCACGGGCCGGCCAGCGCGAGCGCGACCAGCGTGACGACCAGGCGCGGCAGGAAGCTCATGGTCTGCTCGTTGATCTGCGTGGCGGCCTGAAACAGCGCGACCAGAATGCCGGTGATCAGCCCCGGCGTGATCAGCACGAGCAGCACGACGAGTACGAGCCGCAGCGCATCGGTTGCGAGATCGGCCGCGATGTCGGGCGTGAGCATCAGACGCTCCTCACGCTGGTGATCAAGGTCGTCACGGTCAGCGCCCAGCCGTCGACCAGCACGAACAGCAGCAGCTTCAGCGGCAGCGAAATCACCAGCGGCGACAGCATCATCATGCCCATCGCCATCAGCACCGACGCCACGATGATGTCGATCACGAGGAACGGGATGAACAGCATCGCGCCGATCTGGAAGGCTGTTTTCAGCTCGCTCAGCACGAACGCGGACAGCTTCACGACAAACGGCTGATCCTCGGCCTTGGCGACGTCGGCGGAGCCGGACAGCGTCGCCATCTGCGCGAGCGACGCCTTGTTCGTTTGCGCGAGCATGAAGCGCGACAACGGCTGCTCAGCCTTGTGCAGCGCCTGCTGCAGCGAGATGCGATCCTGGTCGTACGGCACGAATGCGTCCTTCCAGATGGCCTCGCCGACCGGGCGCATGGTCAGCATCGTCAGCACCAGGGCGACGCCGGTCACGATTCTCGCAGGCAGGCCCTGCTGCAACCCGAGCGCTTGCCGCAGCAGCGACAGCACGATCACGTAGCGCAGGAAACTCGTCATCGTCATCAGCAGCGCCGGCAGCAGGCCGAGCAGCGTCATCAGTACGAGGATCTGCGTCTTCACCGTGAACGGCTGGCCGTTCGCGGCGCCGCTCACCAGCGTCAGCGCGTCCGCCCAGGCGGGCGACGCGAGCGTGCACAGCGCGAGCGCGACGCCAGCCGCGAGCACGCGTGCACGCACGCCGGCGAGGGATCGCCCCCCCGTCATCGCGCGAGCGCCGTCAGATCGTCGAGCGAGACGATCCGCAGGCCATAGTGCTCGCCGGCCACCACGACCTCGGCGGTGCCAATCGCCTCGCCGTTCACCTTCATCACGAGCGGCTCGCCGGCCAGCCGGTCGAGATCGACGATCGAGCCCGGCCCGAGCGCGGCGAGTTCGGACAGCGGCAACGTCGCGCCGCCGACCTCCAGCGTCAGGCGCACGGAGATCTTGCGCAACAAGCCGGGCGACGCGCGGCGCGGCGCGAGCGCGGTAGCCGGGTCGGGGGACAGGCCGGCGGAGTGGTCGCCGAGATCGGCCAGCATCGCGTCGACATCGAGTTCGGGGTTCGTGCTCATCGGTTACTCCATTTCTTCGAATGCGGTGAGACAAAGCGTGCCGCCGTGCTCCGCGACGACGGCCCGGTACAGGCACACGCCTTCGACCAGCACGTCGGCGGTATCGGGTAGGCGCACCGGCATCACGTCGCCGGGCGCAAGGCGCATCACGTCGTCGAGCGACACATCGCGGGTCAGCATCCGGGCGGTCACGCGGATCGGGACACGGCTCTCGAGCGCCGTGTCGGCGCCGGCCGCGGCGGCCTTCGCCGGCGGCCCGCGCCGCGGTGCCACGGACGCGAACAGCCGGGCGAGCCAGCGATCGTCCAGCGCGAATTCGATCGCGCCGGCAATGGGGGCGGATGGTGCAGGCTTGGCTACGGGGTCGGGGGCGGGATCGGTCGAGCGGTCGGCGCCTGCTGCGCTGTCGAGGGTATCGGGCACCTTGGGCATCGCCTCCGGCGTGCCTGCCTCGCGCGCCACGGGCGGCTGGTGTGCGCGATTCACGATGTTCACGCGCACCACATGCGCGCCGCGCGCGGGACGCGCCGGCAGCGCCGACGGACACGGCATGCAACCCGGCGCCGCCAGCGGCGCGACGCACGCGGCGAATTCGTCGGCCAGCGCGAGCGCGAGCGCGGCACCGAAGCGCTGCTCGGTTTCGGTTTCCGCCGGCAAGCCGGCGGACGCAGCGGCCGGCTGGTCGCCGTAATGCCACGCGAGCAGCGCGGTCAGCAGGCCGCGTTCGATCCGTACCGCTATCCGGCCATCGCCCGCGTCATCGCCAGACGTGCCGCCCGGCAGGCCCCCATGCGCATCGCGCGCCGCCACGAACGCTCGCCACGGCGCATCGTCCGAGATCGCCGCAGCCGCGACGGCCGAGACGCCGGTTACGTCGAGCGCGGCACCATGGCGACGGTTGAAACGCGCATGCAGGTAGCGAGCGAGCCGCCGCTGCAAGGCCTGATGAAACGTATCGAGCAAATGAAACGGCCGGCCGAGCGTGCAGGAATCCAGCACAACAGGCAGGCGCTTATCGGTCGATCGACGGGCTGAGGAGGAATGCGTGGACAAGATGGAGTCCCGATAGGCGAATGACGCCATTTTCGGGATGGAGACACGGCCACGCGAGTACTCTCAAGGAAGTCTCAACGTGGCACGTGGGTGACCCCGGCCGGCCGGAACACCGCGCGGAGAGCGCGGCAGCCGCCGGGGATGCAAATTGTTGCGATGCGACCCTTACTGGATCAGCGACATCACCATCTGCGTCATGCTCGAGCTTTGCTTGAGCATTGCCGTGCCGGCCTGCATCAGGATCTGCTTCGAGGTCATGTTCGCGCTTTCCGACGCGTAGTCGACATCCATGATCCGGCCTTCCGCATCGCCGGTGTTGGTCGACATGTTGCCGAGGTTGTTGAACACGTGCTCGAGGCGGTTTTCCGACGCGCCCAGCGACGAACGCAGCGAGCCGACATCCTTCAGTGCTTTGCTGAGCAGGTCGATCTGCGCGTTCGCGTCGGTCGTCAGTTCGGTGCCCGGCGTGGCCGGGGTCTTGTACGCGCCGCTGACGGCCGTCAGCGAGGTATCGACAGACGTCAGTTGCGTGCTGAAATCGACCGTCATGGTTTCGGCCGAGGCCGCGCCGATCTGGAACGTCAGTTCGGCGGCCAGCTTGCCGCCGTTCAGCAGCTTCGAGCCGCCGTACGAGGTGTTCGCCATCACGTTCGCGAGTTCCTTGCCGAGCGCGTCGTATTCGGCTTGCATCGCCGTCTTGTCGTCGTCGCTCGAGGAAGCATCGGCGGCCTGGGTTGCGAGATCCTTCATGCGCAGCAGCACGTTGGACACTTCACCGAATGCGCCGTCGGCGGTTTGCAGCATCGACGATGCGTTCTGCGTGTTCTGCATGGCGACGTTCATGCCGCGAGTTTGCGCGGACAGACGCGTGGCGATCTGCAGGCCGGCCGCGTCGTCCTTGGCCGAGTTGATGCGATAGCCGGTACCGAGGCGCGTCATCGACGTGCTGAGGTCGGTTTGCGTGTTGCCGAGGGTCTTCTGGATCGACATCGCTGCCGAGTTGGTGTGCAGGCTCAACATAATGATTGTTCCTTGATGTCAGGATGGGTGGACTCGCTGTTGCCGTCGGTTTCCGTACCGGCTACGAGAAAGCTGAACGACCCGACCTCGCCATCGATTAAGTGCAACGACAAAAAAATTCGTCATGTCGTTGCGGGCCGCCCTGAACGGGATCGACACGCGCAAGCCGCGAAGGCATCACGCGCGCGTCAGCAGCGCCGCGACCCGCGCGCGGCTCATCCCCTTCACGGTCGAGGCAACCGACGCGAACACGCCGAACGCGTGATCCTGTCCGAACGCCGCGGCGATCGACCCCGCCGACTCACGTACCTCGCGCGCCTCGCCACGCGCAGACACCGCATCGCCAACGTCCGCCTTCGCGCGATCGAGCGTGCGCT
>NZ_BAAILN010000138.1:173517-185176 GCF_054589155.1 Burkholderia sp. 3C | reverse complement strand
GCGCACGCTTCACCTCGTCGAGCGTGCGCACCACCTCGCGCAGGGTGGCGTGTCGCGCGGCAGGGCCGTCGACACGCCACGACGCCGGATCGACGCCGGCCGGCAACGCATCGGCCTGCGCGCGGCTCGGGCGGCCACCGGGGAATCGCTTGCCGCCGCCCTGGATCATCATCCGATCGCGCACGGCGGGCCAGTTCGATTCCGGCGTGGTGAACGTCAGGCCGTTCGCGTCGTCACACGCCACGCGAATCCCGACCGGTGCAAGCGCACGATCGAGCCGCCGGGCGATTGCGTCATGGGCGCGTTGTGCAGCGGGCTGCCGGGCGACCTCGGGGCCATTGCCGGCTCGCACTGCAGTGGATAGCGTCGCGCCGCCCGCCACCTCGTCATCGACCAGCCCGTCGCCGGCCAGTGCCTCATCGTCGAACGTCACCGACGCACACGCCTTGCCGAGCCCGTTCGGATGAAACGTCAGCATCTCCGTGCCGCCCGCGCTCAGGGTCTCGGCATCCAGCGCGCGCAACCGGAAGGACTGCCGCGCGTCGCCCGCCGCGTGAAACGCAAGCGACGCATCGAGCGCGCCGCCCGTCACGGCCGGCCGCGCATTCCATTGCGCGCGCACCCGCGCGAGCGAGGCATCGAGCATGCCGTCGGGCAGCGGACGGCCCGCCGCGCTCGCAGCGAGCGTCGCCTTCAGCTCGCCGAGCCGCGTGCGCGCCGTGTCGAGAAACCCGGCCGCGCGCTGCGCGCCGGTCACCGCTACATTGAGTTCGGCCTGACGCGCGACGAAGCCGACCCGCGCCACGCAACCGCGTTCGGCGTGCGTCGCGACCGCGGCAGGCGACGCCGCCTGCGCCGAACGCGCGACCGGTGCCGACGCCGCGCCACGCGCCGCCCGCACGACATCGTCGGAGCGCACCGGCCCGAGGTGTTCGCGCCCGATTCCGGAAGCCTGCACGTTCATCGCCGGCCCGCGTTACAGCACGTCGAACAGCGAAAGCTGCCGCACGCGCGCATAGATCTGATACGAGCCCTTCACCGCCACCAGATAGTTGTTCAGCGCATCGGTCGCTTCGGCGTAATCGAGCCCGCCGACGAGATCCGCCGCCTGGCCGTTCGCGACGAGCATCGCCTCGTGGTTGTCGTCGAGCAGATCGAGCGTGCGCTGCGCCCCGCCGAGCCCCGCGATCCGGTTGCCGGCCGCATCGAAACTCGCGCCCAGCGCGTCGAGTGCGGTGCTCATCGCGGCGCGCGTGGCCGGGTCGCTCGCATTGGCGTCGCTCGCCGCCAGATGCTCGAGCGCGATATCCAGCTGGTTCAGCGTATCGGCGAGATCGTCGACGCCGACATTCGCCGCCTGCGTCATCCCGTTGCCGACCACGACCTGACGCTGCTCGAGATTGCCGCCGAACGCATAGCGCGACCCCGCCGGCGCGGCAGCATCGAAACGGACCGTCTCGTTTGCCGTCAGCGTGCCGGAGAACAGGTACTGTCCTTCGCTGTCCTTGGCATTCGCCGAAGCCACGAGATCGTCGCGCAGCGAACGCAGCGAGCCGGCCAACGCCTGCAGATCGTCCGCCGAGTTCGTGCCGTCCATCGCACGCAGCATCGTCTCGCGTGCGGCACCGAGTTGCGTCTGCATGCTGTCGAGATGCAGCTCGTTCTTCTGCAACTGGCCGTTCAGCGTGCCGATGTTGCGGCGATATTGCGCGAGCATCGCGGAATCGCGTTCGAGCCGCATCAGCCGTACCGCGCCGACGGGATCGTCCGACGCTACGTGAATCCGCTGGCCGCTCGCAAGCCGCGCGGTCAGATCCGCGATCTTCGCGTTCGAGCCGCGCAGCGTGGAAACCATCGAGTTGCCAAAGGACTGACTGGCGATACGCATCGTCGTGCTCCTCAAAAACTGTGGATCGTGGCGTCGAACAGATCGTTCGCCACCGAAATGACCTTCATGTTCGCGTTGTAGATCTGCATGGTTTCGGAGATGTTGACCGCCTCTTCGTCCATGCTGACGCCGCTCACCGACTGCCACGCCTGCTCGGCTTGCGTGCGCAGTTGGTCCGCCGTCGCGAGCGAGGCCTGGTTCTGCCGGCTCTGCGAGCCGAGGCGGCCCACCAGCATCGTGTACACGTCGTTGATCGCGGTCTCGCCGAGGCCCGGCACGTCGATCCGTTCCTGCCGCAGCGCGATCATCGCCAGCAGGTTGCCGCTGTCGCCGGGCGTGGCCGGATCGGAGGAAAAACCCAGCCGGTCGGGCGTCACACCCGCGCGCACGTGCAGCATGCCGCTGGCCGCGTCGATGTCGAACAGCGGCTCGCCGGGCTGGCCGTCGGTGCCGAAGCCGGCCGCGAGCTGCGCGTTCATGCGCTGCGCCAGCTCGCCCGCCAGCGACTTCACGCCGGCCATCTGCGGCATCAACACGTCGTCCACGAACGCGAACAGGCCGCCGAGCGAGCCGCCCGTCGCCTCGCCGTCGAGCGGATAGGTGGTGCCGCCCAGGTCCGCCGCGAGCGAGAACGTGCCGTCGCCGCGGGTGCGCACGTCGAGGGTGGCGACCTGACGCCCGGCCACCAGCGGCGGCCCGGCGGCGAGCGACACATCGACGGTGCCGTCGGGCTGCCGCAGCGTGCGGATATCCGCGAGGCCGGCCAGCGCGTCGAGCGCCTGATCGCGCTGATCGATCAACTCGGACGGCGCATTGCCGCTCGTCTGCCCCTCGGCGATGCGCCGATTCAGGTCGGCGACGGTGCCCGACAGCGCGTTGATCTGCTGCGCCGTCGCGCCGGCCTGCTGGCGCAGCGTGTCGAGCTGGCGGCCCTGGGTTTGCAGCAGGCCGTTGATGCTCTTGGCGTACGCATCCGCCGACATGATCACCTGCTGGCGCAGCGGCGCCGACATCGGCTCGACGCTCGCCTCGTCGAGCGCGGCGAACAGGCCGTCGAGGCCGGACTTCACGCTGCCGTCCTCGAGGCCCATCACCTGTTCGAGCTGATTGAAATACGATTCGCCGGCCGCGTGACGGCCCAGCGCCGAGTGGCTTTGCCACATCTGCTGCGTGCGCGCGTCGTCCGCGAAACGGATCAGCGACTGCACGGTCACGCCGCCGCCGATGCGCGGCGTCAGCAACACGCCCTGGCGCGTATAGCCGGTCGTCATCAGATTCGCGGTATTGCGTGCCGACATGCCCAGCGCCGCCTGCGCGGCGTGCGTGCCGGACAAGCCGATCTGGCTGATTCTCATGATCCCTGCTCCTTGGTCGATGGGTGAACGGGTTCGCTCGGCGTGCCGGCGGCCGGCAGCATCTGCGCGATCAGCGTGTCGGCAATGCCGAACGCGCGCTGCGTCGCGATGCCGTTGGCCACTTCGCGATACGCGTGGTCGAGCAGCGCGCCGGCCGTGTCGTCGCGCTCGCCGTTGGCGGCGCCCAGCGTCGCGGTCGCCTGGCGCATCGCGCCGAGCATCTGCGCGATGAACATGCCCTCGAACTGCACGGCCGCGTGTTCGAGTGCCGCGCGTTCGCGCGCGTCGGCGGCATTGCCGGCGGGCGGCGCCGGCGCACGTAACGGCGACGCCGGTGGCGACGACAATGCCGATTGCGATGCCGCCGGCGCCGGTGCCGCCGCCGGTAACGATCGCGCCAGCGAACGCGTCAAAAGTGGAAAGTCGTTCATCGGCCGGGCCTCAAATCACAACCAGCTCGGCGGACAACGCGCCCGCCTCGGCAAGCGCCTGCAGGATCGCCATCAAGTCGTCCGGCGACGCGCCGGTCGCGTTGATCGTATCGACGATCGCCTGCAGGCTCGTGCCCGATTTCCACTGGAACGCATTGCCGCCCGGCTGCGACACGTTCAGCTCGCTGATGGGCGCGGCCACCGTGTCGCCATCGCCGAACGCGTTCGGCTGGCTGACCGCGGTGCCCTCGGCGATCGTCACCCTGAGCGCGCCGTGCGACACGACGGCCGGCTTGACGGTCACGCCCTGGCTGATCACGACGGTGCCGGTGCGGGAATTCAGCACGACGCGCGGCACCGACCGCCCCTGCTCGACACTGACGGCCGTCAACCGAGCGACGAACGCGACGCGCCCGGTTCCATCCTCCGGCGCATCGACATCGACCGACGTGGCATCCGCGGTGCGCGCGACGTTCGAGCCGATCGCGCGATTGATCGCATCGACGATATTCGACGCGGTCTGGAAATCCGGGCGCTTCAGGTTCAGGCGAATGGTGGGCGTGGCGGCGAAATCGGTGGCGATCTCGCGCTCGATCGTGGCGCCTGCCGGAATCCGGCCGGCGGTCGGCGTGTTGATCGCAATGCTGGAGCCGCTGCGGCCTTGCGCGGCGAGCCCCGGTATCACCAGATTGCCCTGCGCGAGCGCGTAGGTCTCGCCGTCGGCCGCGCGCAGCGGCGTCATCAGCAGCGTGCCGCCGCGCAGGCTCTTCGCATCGCCGAGCGACGACACGGTCACGTCGATCGTCTGCCCCTTGCGATAGCCGGGCGGAAACGTCGCGCTGACCATCACCGCCGCCGCATTGCGCGCGCGCAGGCTCATGCCTTCGGGCAGCCGGGTGCCGAACTGCTTGAGCATGTTCGCGATCGACTGCGTGGTGTATTTCGCCTGCGTGCCGTCGCCGCTGCCGGGCAAGCCCACGACGATGCCGTAGCCGACCAACGCGTTCTCGCGCATGCCCTCGACGCTGACGAGGCTGCCGATCGTCCGCGCGCGGCCAGGCGCGGGCCCGGCGAGCAGCAGCGCGATCGCGAGCAGCACGCCGGTTGCCGCGTGCATGAGCCGGGCAGCGGGCAGCCGGATCGTCCGGCTGGCGGGGAAAGTCATGGGAACTCCGGTCGAGGCGACGGCACGCGTGTGCCGTCGTGCCCGTGCAAGGCGCCAGCGCGGCAGCCGACGATACGCCGGCCGCGCGTCAGAACGGCATCCACGGGCTGTTGAAGAAACGGGTAAGCCAGCCGGGCGCATTCGCATCCGCGAGCGAGCCCCGGCCGGAATAGCGGATACGCGCATTCGCGACACGCTGCGACGACACGCGGTTGTTCGAATCGATGTCCGGCGCGCGCACATAGCCCGACAGCCGCACGGTTTCCTCGCCCTGATTCAGCACGAGACGCTTCTCGCCGCGCACCTGCAGCAGGCCGTTCGGCATGACACGCTGCACGATCACCGTGACCGAGCCGCGCAGCGTGTTCTGCTGCGAGCTGGCACCGGTGCCGTCGAAGCGGCGTTTCGCGCCGGCCTCCGCGTCGATCGGCAGCTCCGCGCCGAACACGCTCGGCTTCGGCAGCGACACGCTGCTGGTCTTGCCGACTTGCGTGCCGCTCTTCTTGCTCGCCTGGGTCGATTCCAGCAGCTCGACCGTCAGCACGTCGCCGGCGCGGAACGCGCGGCTGTCCGAGGTCAGCGACCACCCCTGGGACGACACGAACACGCCGCCCGCCGTACCGCGATCGACCTCCCACGCGGCGTCGGGCATGTCGTCGTCCGGCTCCGGCTGCGGGCCGATGCCGATCGTCGCACACGCGCCGCACGCGAGCGCGAGCGCGCAGACGAGCGCCGCGCGCGAACACGACGGCAGCAACGACCGCAGCAACGCACGCATCAGCGGGCCGCCTGCGACAGGTACTGCATCATGTTGTCCGCGGCGGACAGCACCTTCGTGTTCATTTCATAGGTGCGCTGCGCGGCTATCATCTCGACCATCTCCTCGACGGCCTGCACGTTCGATGCTTCCAGCGCGCCTTGCTTGAGCCGGCCCAGCCCGTCGATGCCCGGCTCGCCTTCGGTCGGCGGCCCGCTCGCGGTGGTTTCGGCGAACAGATTGTCGCCGAGCGCCTGCAGGCCGGCCGGATTGACGAAGTTCGCCACCTGCAACTGCCCCACCTCGGACAGCGCGGCCTCGTTCGCGGTCTGCACCGAGACCACACCGTTCTCGCCGATCGTCACGCCGATCGCCTCCGGCGGGATCGTGATCGCGGGCAGGACCGGCAGCCCTTGGGCATTCGTCAGCCGGCCTTCGTCGTTCAGTCGCAACTGGCCGGCGCGGGTATAGCCCGTCTCGCCGTTCGGCATTTCGATCTGCAGGAAGCCGTTGCCGACGATCGCGACATCGAGCTGCTGGCTGGTGGTCTGCACGTTGCCGTTGGTGAACACCTTCTGCGTGCCGACGAGGCGCGTGCCGTTGCCGATCTGCACGCCGGGGCCGGTCGCGTTATCGGAAACCTGGCTGCCCGGCAGGCGATCCTGCCGATAGAACAGGTCCTCGAACATCGCACGATCGCGCTTGAAGCCCACCGTGTTCACGTTCGCGAGATTGTTCGCGATGGTCTGCAGCTTCGCGTCCTGTGCCTGGATGCCGGTCTTGCTGATCCACAAAGCATGATTCATGTCGTTATCCTGACGTTATGCGCGAACCAGGCGATTGCCGGAATCGGCCATCTCGTCCGCGACCTTGAAAAGCCGCATCTGCATCTCGAACGAGCGCGTCAGCGACATGGTCTGCATCATCTCGTCGATCGCCGAAACGTTGCTGCCCTCCAGATGGCCGCCCTTCACCGTCACCTGATCGTCGGCCGGATACGATGCGCCGGAGCGCGAGATCAGCAGGCCGTTCACGTCCTTGCGCAGATCGGCCGGATCGGGATTCACGAGCTTCAGGCGGCCGACGTCCTGCACCTCGGCGGTGTCGGCGATCTTGGCGGAGATCGTGCCGTCCGCACCGATCGTCAGTTGCTCGTGCTCGGGCACCACGAGCGGGCCACCCTCGCCGAGCACGGCGCGCCCACCGACACGCAACGCGCCCTCACCGTCGAGCGTCAGGCTGCCGGCGCGCAGATAGGCCTCGCCGTCGTCGGTCGCGACCGCCAGATAGCCGGCGCCCTCGATCGCGACATCGAGCACGCGGCCGGTATCGGCAAGCCGCCCCGGCGTGTGATCGACGACCGTCTCCGGCAGATCGGCCGCATGGCGCGAGTCGTAGCCGTAGCCGTCCACCGGCCGGGTCTGCGCGCGTGCGAGATCGGCGCGAAAGCCCGCCGTCTGCACGTTCGCGAGGTTGTTCGCCCGCACTTCGAGCGCACGCAGCGCGTTGCCCGCGCCGGTCATCGTGGTGTAGATCAGGGAATCCATGGCGTCACAGCGTCTGGATCAGCGTGCGCATCATCTCGTTCTCGGTCGACAGCACCTTCGAGTTCGCCTGGTAATCCTGTTGCGCCGACATCAGATGCACGAGCTCGGCCGTCATGTCGACATTCGATTCCTCCAGCCCGCCCACCGCGAGACGCCCGGCGGTGCCGGTGCCCGCCGCGGCGAACAGCGGCTCGCCGGTGTCCGTCGTCGCACGCCACGCCGAGCCTTCGGCCGGCACGAGCCCCTGCTCGTTCGCGAAGGTCGCCAGCGCAAGCTGCCCGGCGATCTGCTTCTGGCCGTTGGTGTACTGCACCTCGATCGAGCCGTTCTCGGTCAGCGTCACGCCGGTGAACGTGCCGGCGGCATAGCCATCCGCACGGTTCTTGGTGGTGGTCTGCGCGCCGCCGAACAGCGTCGTGCCGGTGTAGTCGACATCGAGCGACATCGCCGCCGCGCCATCGGGCGTGCCGAGATCAAGCGCGACGGTGCCGCTCGGCCCGATCAGCGCGCCGTTGGTGTCGAAGCTCAGTTGCGTCGGCGCGCCGACATCGGCGCCGTCCATCGTGTAATGCACTTCCAGCTCGTTGCCCGCGCCCTTCACGAAATACTGCGTGACGCTGTGCTCGCGGCCGAGCGAATCGTGCACCGTCGCCACCGACATGTGGTTGTACGACTTCGGATCGCTCTTGTCGAAGGTCGCGACCGCCGGCGGTTCCCAGTCGGCGGACAGGTTGCCCGCGTAATCGAGCGCGCGGCTCGCCTGCGCGGGAATCGCACCGGTCGGCACCGTCAGGTCGCCGAGCTGGCCGCCACCGCCGCTGTAACCCTGCACGCGGCGCTTCATGAAGTCGACCAGATGGCCGTCCTGATCGGTGCCGAAGATGCCGGCGCGCGAGTACACGGTCGAGCCGTCGGCCTCGCGCGACACGAAGAAGCCGCGCCCCTGGATCGCGACGTCCATGCCGCGGCCGGTCGAGAGGAAATTGCCGCCGATGTCGATCGATTGCGACGTCGAGCCGATCGTCACACCGCCCGGCTGCGCGTTGATGTAGCTGGACGCGAAATTCTCGCGGCCCGACTTGAAGCCGTAGGTGCCGCTGTTCGCGATGTTGTTGCTGATCTGGCCGAGCTGGCCGTTGATCGCGTTGATGCCCGAGAGCGCGATGTTGGAACTCATGAAGCGATGTCCTTTCGAGTGAACGAGGTCGGGCCGGCCAGATCGGGCCGTCCGAGAAAGCGGGTGATATCGGCGGTATCGCGCTCGCCGACGCCGGCGACGCTCAGCACCACACGACCGTCCGCGCCGAGCCGCACGCCCTGCAACACGCCCTTCACCTCGACGCGCGGCGCCTCGCCGGTGTCGGTCGCCACACGCAAGGTGTAGTGGCCCGGCGGCAGCCCATGCTCGGCCGGATCGAACGTGAAACCGACATTGCCCGCCTGCTGCGGGCCGAGCGGGATGGTGTGCTCGACGCCGTCCGCACCGCTCACGCGCAGCGAGACGTCCGCGGCCGACGACGCCAGCGTGAACGCGCCGTCGACCGGCGCGTCGGCCAGCTCGACGGAATCGGTCGCGACCATCACGTCCGAGCCCACCTGCGCGCCGAGCGTGACGACCAGCATGCTTTCCTGCATGGCGGCGTTCGCGGCGCCGAGGCTGGCGAGCGACTGCATCGCCTCGACCTGGCTCATCTGCGCGAACTGCGTGACGAACTGGCCCGGCTCCATCGGCGCGAGTGGGTCCTGGTTGCGGATCTGCGCGACGAGCAGCTGCGTAAACATCTGCGACAGGCCGCCTGCATCATCGGCCGCCCGGGCGGGTGGCGCGGCGCCTTGATCGCCGGCGGCGCGGCCGGTGCCGCGCGTGAAGTCGTTCGGAATGCCGTTCATGTCAGCCCTCGCCCAGCTTCAGCAGATCGTGCTGCATGCTCTTCACGCGGGCCAGCACCTCGGCGTTCGTCGAGAACGCGCGCGATGCGTCCATCATGTCGGTCATCTCCTCGACCGCGCTGACGTTGGTGTCGTACACCATGCCGTTCTCGTCGGCGAGCGGGTTGCCCGGCTCGTGACGCATCGGCAACGGATCGTCGTTCGTCACGACATCGAGCACCTGCACGCGCGCGATGTCGCCGCCCTGCTCGAAGATCGACGCGAACACCGGCTTGCGCGCGCGGTACGCGGTGTCCTCGGTGCCCGTCGTGCCGGCGTTCGCGAGATTGCTCGCGATGGTGTTCAGGCGCACGGTTTGCGCGGCCATCGCCGAGCCGGCGATGCGCGAAATATCCTTGAAGCTCATGGTCAGCCGTTCCCTGTGATCGCAGCGTGCAAGCCCTTCAACTTCAGGTTCAGGAACGTCAGGCTGGCCTGGAAATCCGCGCTGTTCTGCGAGAATTCCGCCTGCTCGACGCCCAGCTCGACCGTGTTGCCGTCCTGCGACGGGCTGCTCGGCATGCGGTAGCGCGCCGTGTCGCCCCCGAATGCAAGCGCGGCGCCGAAGGTGGCGTCCGAGCGCTCGGCCTCGAGCGCCGCGCGAAAATCGAGATCGCGCGCCTGGTAGTGCGGCACGCTCTCGTTCGCGATGTTCGACGCGAGAATCCGCGTGCGCTCCGCCCGCACCTTCAGTGCAGCGGGATGCACGCCGAGCGCGTGGTCCAGATTGAGTCCCATCGTGTCACCCTTCCTGTTGGTAGCGCCCGCCCGCGAACGCGCGCGATGCACGCGACGCGAAGCCGGCGGCCGATCGTCAAATGCAAGCGTAAGGACTCGCCGCGCGGGCGGCGAACAATCTGAATGGTTTCTGAATGCGGCGGCACGTTCGCGAATCGCCCGCGCAGACAGGGCGACGCGCTCCCTATAATGCGAAGCATCGCCACCCCGGCACACGAGCGCATTCGCACCATGACACTTCCCCGTACCGCATCGAGCTGCATGCTGGCCACGGTCATCGCGATGAGTTGCGCGATGCATGGCAGCTTCGCGGCGGCCGCAGCAGACATGGCCACGCACGGCAGCGATGCCGCCAACGCGTCGGTGCACGACGGCAGCAATGAAAACGCCAATGCCGACACCGACGTCGATGCGCAGGTGCTGCGGCAGGCACGCGCGTGGCTCGACAGTTACGTGCAACGACGCGATCTGCGGCATGCCGAGGTGACCGTCGCGCTGCTGCCGAACCACCGTGCCGCGCCCGCCTGCGATCAGCCGTACGAGATCGCGGCTGCCGACGCGAGCCGGCCCGACCGGCTGCGCTTCGCGGTGCGCTGCCCCGGCCAGGCGCGCGCAACCGTCTATCAGGTGCGCGCGACGCTGCGCGCGGACGTGCTCGTCACCACCGCCGCGATCCCCGCCGGCACGCAACTGAGCGCGGCCGACGCGATGCTCGCGTCGCGCGATCTTGCCGGCGCGCCCGATGCCCTGACCGACCCGGCCGCGCTCGCGGGACGCATCAGCCGCCGCGCGCTGAAGGCAGGCCAGATGATTCAGACGCGTGCGCTGAAAGGCGCGGACGCGGTGCGGCGCGGCCAGGCGGTGCGGATCGTCTCGCGCGCCGCCGGCATCGAAGTCAGCACCACAGGTACCGCGTTGCAAAACGGCGCGCAGAGCGACACGATCCGCGTTCGCAACGTGACAACGGGCAAGGTCATTGCGGCACGCATCGTCGCGCCGGATGTCGTCGAACCGGTGCGATGAGCGGGGAAGGCGAGGCGTAGATCAGCCGATCGGTGTGGTGATTCGAGCGGATCGTCGCGCCGGCCGCCGCTCGCGACTTATCGGGCGATCCCGTCGATCTGACGCGCGATGCGGACCAGCTTTTCCTCATAGGCAGGATCGGTCGCATAGCCGCCTCGGCTCAGCGCACGCGCGAACGAGCGTGCGTCATCGCCAGCGCCGACCACGCCCGCATAACGCGACGAGCCGGCCAGCATCCCCGCGTAGTCGCGGAACGCGCTCGCGTAATCCGGATACGCACGGAACCGGCCGGTGGTCTTCACGTCATGGCCGTTCACGTGTTCGGTCGTGATCGCGTCGCTCGACGCGCCCTGCCAGCCCCCCGTCGCCTTGATGCCGAACAGGTTGTGCGTAGTCGCACCGGTGGCCGTGGTCAGCGGTTTGCTGCCCCATCCGGATTCGAGCGCCGCATGGGCCGCGACCAGCCGCGGCGACGTGCCGAGCGCTTTCGCCGCATCGGCCGCGAACGGCATGATCTCGTCGAGAAACGCTTGACGCTGCGCATCCAGCGAACCCGCGAGCGCAAGCCCGGTCAGCCGGGCCTCGCCCGCGCGGATGCCGCCCGGCATCGCCGCCTCGGCCGATGCGCGATCGGCACGGCTGCGCGCGAACGCGACGGCCGCCGCTGCCACGCCGGAATCGACCTCGGACGAAGCCGGCGAGCCGAAGCCGTTCGCGAGCGTGCCTTCGATGTCCCGCGTCAGTGATGAGAACACCGACGCAAAACCACTGCTTGCCTGCTCGCCCGCCGATGAAGTCGATGCCGGCGAGCCGGATGGTGCCGGCG
>NZ_BAAILN010000138.1:168186-173394 GCF_054589155.1 Burkholderia sp. 3C | reverse complement strand
CACCGTCGCGGCTGCCGGCGCGAACGCACCAAACCGGCCGCCGGCGCCCAGCGTGGACCATGAAGCGAACTCAGGCGGGTGCATAGGTGTGTCGCTCTCCGAACAGGACCCGCTGCACCGACTCGACCTGCGCGGCCAGCAGATTGCCGTTGCGCGTGGCCAGCTTCGCGCAGTGGGCGACGCGCGCTTCCAGCTCCGCGCAGTGCCGCTGCAATTCGCGCCGTTGCGCCACGGTGCCGCCATCGCCGAACACGCACGCCTGCAATCGCGCCAGGCTGCCCTGTGCCGGGCCGAGCTCGCTGGCACGCGTGCGACGGCGCGCGTCGATCTGCGCGATCTGATCGCCGATCACGGTCGCGAGCTGCGCGAGCCGGCCGCCGTCGAAGCGCAGCGCGATCGTGTGCTGCTCGTCGAGCAGCCGTGCAAGCTCGCGATACGCGCTCAGGTCCGCGGCGAGATCGGCAAGCAGGCGCGCGGCCCGTTGTGTGTCGCTCATCGCGAGCCGCCGTGAAAGCGGGAGATCACCGCCGCGAGACGCCCCGCGTCGAACGGCATCTCGCCTGCCGCGAGTGCCGCGCGGATCTGCTCGACGCGTGCGGTATCGATAGCCGGCATCGCGCGCTGCGCCGCATGCGCGGCCTTCATCAGGCCGGCATCGCGCAGCTCGTGCGCCTCGGTTCGCTGCACGCCGCCGCGCGCAGCGGGTGCGAGTGCCGGCCGCGCGTCGCGCGCCGTGGCGGCCACGTCGTCGGTCGCGGAATGCCCCGCGCTAGGTGTGATTCGCATGATTGCCCTTTGCCCCTAAGGGCTGCCTGATTACCGGAACCGCATCGTCCTCATTGAACGACCGGAACCCTGCGTCGATTAAATCGTGGGAGACTTCGCCTGCCCGTCAGCGCCGTGCGGCCCCGATTGCGGCCCCGATTGCGGCGCCGGTCGCGCCCCGGATTCCGCGCCCGATTGCAGCGCCGGCGACAGCGCCTCGGTGAACGCCCGCGCGGCCCGCGCGACCTGCGCCGCGAGCAGGCTGCGATCGGTCGTATGTTGCGACGACACCGCATCGACGCCGTCCGCGATCGGCGTGGCCGCACGCGGCGCACCGAACATCGCGGCAAGCATCCGCGCATGGGCGGGCGTGACGATCAGCAGCTCGATGCGACGATTCGAGGCATCGTGCGCATCGCGTGCAATCGGCGCCCGATCGCCCATCCCGATCACCTGCAGGATCTGTCCGGCCGGCAGCCCGCCGCGACGCAGCATCCGCTGCGCGCTCATCGCGCGATCGGCGGACAGATCCCAGTTCGAGCGCGAGGCCGCGTCGGTGCCGCGATACGGCACCGCGTCGGTATGTCCGATCACGAGCAGCGGATTGCCGACCGTGCGAAACAGCCCGGCGATATCGGTCAGCAGCCGGTCGAACGGCGCCGCGACGCGCGCGCTGCCGCGCTCGAACAGGCCTCGCTCGTCGGTGTCGTGCAGCATCACGCGCAAGCCGAACGGCGTGATCACCGTGCCGATGTGCGGCTCCAGATGCGCGGCGCGGCCGAGCGCGTCGATCCGCTGCGCAAGTTCGAGCAGCTCGTCGTTGGTTGCCGCAAGCGCCGCGGCATCGGCACCGGAACCTGCATCGCCCGCGGTCTGAAACCCGTGCGACGCGGCTTTCGGGGTTGGCGTATCGAGTTCGATCGCGCGGTCGAGCGATGCGCTCGCGCCGTCGAAGAAGCGCACCGACCCCGGGCTCTCGATACTCTTCTCGATCTGGTCGAGCTTCGCGCGCGTCGATTCCTCGTCGCGTGCGCCGAGCACCCACATCACCAGGAACAGGCACATCAGCGCGAGACAGAAATCCGCGAATGCAACCTTCCAGGTGCCGCCATGATCGTCGTCGTGATTCGCACGCACGACACGCTTGACGATCGTGTCGTGACGGTCGCCGCCACGGCGCTGGCCTTCGTCGCGCACGCCGCTCATGTCGTCGCCTCGATCTCGTTGATCCATTCCTCGAGCTGCGCGAAGCTGGGCTTGTTGGTCAACTGCACGAGCCGGCGGCCCGCGTCGATCGCGAGCAGCGGCGGCTTGCCGCCCGCATACGCGACGAGCGCGACCTTCACGCATTCCATGTCGGAAATCTCGGCGGTCACGATCTGCTTGATCATGTTGGCGAGCGGATCGAGCACGCCGTAGCAGAAGAAGATGCCGATGAACGTGCCGACCATCGCGGCGCCCACCTTCTCGGCGATCTCGCCGGCGGTGGCGCCTGCGCTCACGCTGTTCATCGCGATCACGATGCCGAGCACCGCCGCGACGATCCCGAAGCCCGGCATCGCATCGGAGATCTTCTTCATCGAGCGCGAGGGCTGTTCGAGATCGTTCTCCACCGCTTCGAGCTCCTGTTCGAGCACGCCTTCCAGCTCGTGCGCACTGATCTTGCCCATCGCCATGATCCGGAAGTTGTCGACGATGAACGCCAGCAGCTTCGGCTCCGCGAGCACCATCGGATAACGCTGGAACAACGGGCTGTCCTGCGGCGCCTCGACGTGCTCGTCGAGCGCCTTCAGATCGCGGCCGACCAGCAGCAATTCATACATCAGGCACAGCAACTGGCGCTGGAACGCCTTGCCCGCCGTGCGCTTGCGCAGCGTGACCATCTTGCGAAGCTGGATCAGCATTTCCGTGAGCACGTGGCGCGGGTTGCCGAGCACCAGCGCGCCCACCGCCGCACCGACGATGACCAGCAGTTCGACCGGCTGCCAGAGCTTGGCGAACTCGCCGCCCATGAGCGTGAAGCCGCCAAAAACGCAGGCCAGCACGATGAGAATGCCGCCTATCTGTTGCATGATCCGTTCCTTGTCAGTCGCGCCGCATCAGCGCGGCATCAGATGGGCGCGCATCTTTCGCAATGCCGCCTTGTTGATCTGGCAGACGCGCGCCGCCGTGAGATCGAGCACCGCGGCGATTTCCGCGAGCCCGAGCTCGAATTCGTAGTGAAGTTGAACCACGCGCTGCTCGCGCGGATCGAGTGCAAGCAGCGCGTGAGTCAGGTCGATCCGGTTCTGCACCTGCGTTTCGGCGCCGTCGTGCGCGAACGTGTCGCCCTGCTGCTCGAACAGTTCGTCGAAGCTCAGGAACGCGTCCGCGCAATCGTCGCGCTGCCAGCGCGCGATGGTGTCCGCGTCGGCGTCGAGCGCCTCGCCAAGCTCCGCTTCCGACGGGTCGCGACCCAGCGACGCCCGCAATTCGCGCTCGGCGGCACGCAACCGGTGCGCACCCTGGCGCGCGCCGCGCGGCCGCCAGTCCTGGCGCCGCAGCTCGTCGAGCATCGCGCCGCGCACGCGCACGGCCGCGAAGTGCTCGAAATCGCCGTCGGGCTCGCCGTAGCGCCGCAGCGCTTCGAGCAGACCGATCAAGCCGAGCTGTTCGAGATCCGCGCGCTCCATCGTGCCGCCGGCATGCAGGCTCAGCCGGCGCGCGATGCGCGTGACGAGCGGCGTGTAACGCAGCAGCCAGCGCTGCTCGTCGTCGCGTTGCTGGAGTGAATCCGCGCGCTGCACGCTCCGGTATTCGAGGCTGGTCGACACGTTCATGGCCGGTGCTCAGTCGACCATCATCTTGCTGATCAGCACGTCCGCGAACGGCAGCGCCTCGGTCGTGCCGTAGGCCGCCAGGTAGCCGGCCTTCAGCTTTGCGGCGAGCGCGTCGACCGGCATCTGCCGCACCTGGTCGACGTCGTAGCCGGCGAGCGTGCGGTACGCGAGCGCACGCAGCATCGGCTGTTGCTCGCGCAGCCGCTTTTCCTGCTTGGTATCGGCCGCGCCGAACACCAGATCGAGTGACAGGTAATGCGGATGCGCGGCCGGCACGCGATCGCGCAGCATCACGATCAGCCGTTCCAGCGTCACGTAGTGCGGCCGGATCGTCGCGGCGGGGGCCGCGGCCTTGCTGACCGCCGCAGTGCCCGGCGCCTTCGCACGCGACGCACCGGGCGACCAGATGCCGCCGAGCACGGCCGTCGCCACGCCCGCTGCGATGGCCGCGGCGAGCACGATCCCGATCACAATCAGTTTCCGTTTCATTCCGGTGACTCCTCGTGCATCGCTCAGCGCGATGCGAATTCGAATGCGTGGGCGGCATCGGCCTCGCCAAGCGCCCTGCCCGGCCGGCGTGTGTCGCGCTGCTGCGGATCGCGGCCTTCGCCCGGGCCGCCAGAGCCGGCGCCCGGCTCACGGCCGGTGCCGCGATGCGGCGCGACCTGCACGCTGACCTCGGTGTACTGACGGCTCGCGAGGTCCTGTCGCAGGCTTTCGGACATCGTCTGCAACTGTCGCGCGACATCCGCGTGGCTCGCGGACAACTGCACGCTGACCGCGCCCGCCTCGTGACGCAGATCGATCACCACGCTGCCGGCCAGATGCGGATCGAGCCGGATCACCGCGCGCTGTACGCCCTGCGCGGCCTGCATATGGATGCGATCGCCGAGCGCGCTCAGCAGCGCGCGCTCGGACGCGTCCGGCGACGCGGCATCGGCTTTCGCAACGAATGCCGCCGTCGACGCGGAGGCTGCGATAGGCGCGGTCGTAACGGGCGCGGCGATGACACCCGCCGGTGTGGCGGGTTGCGTCGGCGACACGTCGACGGTGCCCGTCGGCAGGCGCGGCGCGGCATCCGCCGGTGCATCGCCCGCAATGGCCGCAGGCTGCCGGCGCACGGTGAACGACGCGGGCTCGGCCGGCAGCCGGCTGGCGAGCGCGCTCGGCGCCGCCGGTGCGAACGCGGCCGGCAACGCCATCTCGGCCGACATGACCGACTGCGCGGGCCGCAGCGGTGACACGGCGGGCGCGGCGGGCGCGGCTTGCAGCGCGGCATCGGCCATCCCTTGCCCTGCACGCGAGCGCAAAGCCGACGACGCGCGCCCCATGACGTCGGCCTGCGCGTCCACCATCCGATGCACGACATCCGCGAGCGACACCGGCGCGCGACCTGCCGGCGAGGGCGCGATCACATCGGGGTCGGCCATCGCGGCCGGCTCGCCGCCGGCAGCCGATCCCGCGTCGAGCGCCATCGCAAGCGCCGGCGCGATGCCGGCAAACGCGGCGCCGATCGACGGCATCGGCAACCCTGCGCGATCCGCGACGTCAGCAGCCGCATCTCCCGGCAGGTCGGCAAGGTCGCCATCCTGCGCAACGTCATGCGCGTCGAGCGCTGTGTCGG